>JBCCEK010000001.1:0-74178 GCA_039030295.1 Myxococcota bacterium
GCCCTGGGTCAGCGCGTCCGGAACGAGAACAAGCTCAAGGTTCGGCAGCCTCTCGCCGAAGCGATCGTCGTCGTCGCCGACGACGCCCAGCGTCGAGCCATCGATCAGTTCTCCGATGCGATTCGCGAAGAGCTCAATGTTCGAAGCCTAGGGTTCACCCAAGAACCCGAGAAGTACGTCGAGTTCGAGCTCGTGCCCAACTTTCGAGTGCTTGGTCCCAAGCTCGGCAAACAGGTCCCCGCTTGCAAGAAGGCGCTCTCCGAGGCCGATGGGTCGGCTCTGTACGCCGAGATGGAGGCGAACCAGAAGGTGAGCGTCGAGCTGCCCGATGGGCCGATCGAGCTCACTCCCGACGAAGTCGAAGTGCGGCTCTCCGCGAAACAAGACTTCGCGGCTGCCTCTGGCAATGGGCAGGTCGTCGTCGTCGACACACGAATCGACGACGACCTTCGGCGCGAGGGTCTCGCTCGAGAGGTCATCAACAGGGTTCAGCGCGCGCGCAAGGCGATGAATCTGCCATACGAGACGCGGATCCATGTGAGCTGGAAGGCCGAGGGAGAAGTCGCCCGCGCGATAGAGCAGTATGCGGATCGCATCGCCGGCGAAACCTTGGCCTCCACCTTCAAGCCCGGCGACGCTTCTGGGGACACGGTCGAGAAGACCGAGGTCGAAGGTGAGAGCCTCGAGCTTGGGATTCGCGCGTCGGTCTAGGTTCGGCCTGGCTCGGTGCCGAGTGACTTGGCACCCTCGTTGGCCTGCTCGGCCCGCGCCCGCTCACGCTTTCCATCGAGAAAGCCATCGATCAGGATCAGAACCACCCCTACAGTGATCCACGCATCGGCGACGTTGAATGTCGGATAGGCCCAGCGGTCGTTCAAGTGGAACCGTACGAAGTCGACGACGTACCCGAGCTTCACACGGTCGACGAGATTGCCGATGGCCCCAGCTACAATCAAGGGGACGCTCCACGCGAAGAGGGGGCCGCCCCGGCCGGTCACGAACATCCAAAGGAGCAGGATGACCGCCCCAAGTGCGGCGACGTAGAACACCCCCTTGCGAACCAGCGCCGGCATGTCCCGCATGAAGCCAAACGCCGCGCCGCAGTTCTCGGCGTACCGAAGCTCGAGGTAGCCTTCGATCATGACGACCGGTGCCGTCTGGAGGCGCTGCTGGCGAATGCGGCCTTCTTCGTCCGGCGCGCAGGCTGGGTCCGACCCGAACGGGGACGGCTCCGAGAGGTTGTCGAGAGCCCACTGCTTGGTCCCGAGATCGGCGGCGGTAAGCACGCCGATCGCGATGAGACAGAGGATCAGGGCCTTTCGAGAACGAGGAGTGCGGGGCACGGCGCCGGACTTTAACAGTTCGACTTGGCCGGTCAAATCCGGGGCGTTGCTTCGGCCTCGCGTTGGCTCATCGCTTCCTTCGATCCATGGGCCCGTGAGGCAGGCCTCGCTCATCACGCAGGTGTCGGACGGCATTAATCCCCCAGCGGGTCGCAAAGTAGAGCGGGATCCCGCACACCACGCCAAACGCAAGCCCACCGACCCAAAGCTCATCGCCGGTGCTGACTAGGAGCCGGCCAGTGTCGATCCAGAACTCGCGGTCGAGGAGGCGCTCGATGCCTGTCTCTCGCAGAGCCCGACCCGTATCGCCGAGCCACACCTTGATCGTCTCTCGCGTCACGACGCGACCCCCGTCTTCGGGGTGGAGAATGCGAGCGCCGACCGACCACGTGGTGTAGTAGAGCGGAACGGCCGTGAACGGGTTACTGATGAAGAGGATCGGAATGCCGGAGATCTTGTTCGCGCCGAGGAGCGTGGCGACCAACACGTAAAACACGATCTGCAGGCCAAGGGTCGGTGTGAAGGCGATCATCGTGCCGATCAGGACGCCCCAGGCGATGCGGTGCGGCGTATCGTCGAGGTGCAGGATGTTGTGGAACACGATCTGCTGTAGCCGCCGCCAAATCGCCCGCGCGTTCATTCGGGCTCACCCCAACCTCCGCCCCCCGGCGTCTCGATGCGGAGCACGTCTCCGTTCGCTACATCGATCGACGTGCTGTGTGGGAGCGGGTTGCCGTTGAGTGAGTTCATGCCGGGGGCGCCTTCGCCGCCGCCGCGCATACCATAGGGACGAAGAAGGCGCCGCTCGGAGAGCACCGAAACCCGCATGTCATCGCAAAACTCGATCTCCCGGATCAGCCCATCGCCTCCGGGGTTGCGCCCCGAGCCGCCCGAGCCCGGCCGGACTGAGAACCGCCGCACGCGGACCGGAAAGCGTGTCTCGAGGACCTCAGGGTCGGTTGCCTTCGAGTTTGTCATATGCGTGTGCACGGCGGTTGCGCCTGCGCTGCCTGAGGTGGCTCCCGCCCCGCCCCCGAGCGTTTCGTAGTAGGCGAGGCTTTCGTTTCCGAATGTCACGTTGTTCATGGTTCCCTGGCTGGCACCGGCCAGCTCGAGGGCGCCGAAAAGCACATCGACGATTCGTTGAGAGGTCTCGACGTTCCCGGCCGCCACCGCCCGCCAACGTTCCGGTGAGAGGAGGGACCCCTCACGGATCCGTATCGAGACCGGCCGCAAGCAGCCGCTGTTGAGAGGGATAGGCCTGCCGACCAGGACGCGGAGCGTGTACAGGACCGCTGCGATCGAGACAGCTCTCGGAGCGTTGAGATTCGTCGCCACGGCGTCGTCCGTGTCGGTGAAATCGATCCCCATCGAGTCTCCGGCGACCGTGATCCGGACGGCGATGCGCGTACCATCGTCGAGCGCGTCCTCGAACGCGTACTCCCCGTCGGCGAGTTCGCCGATCGCCCGGGCGGTGAGCTGCGCCGCGTTGTCTTGGATGTGTCCCATGTAGGCGGCGACAACGTCAGACCCGTAGCGCGCGAGCAGCTCCCGGAGGAGTTGGGCGCCCTTCTCGTTGGCGGCGATCTGTGCCTGTATGTCAGCTTCGTTCTCCGCGGGACGCCGGGCCGGGTTCCGAGAGTCCTTGAGGATGTGGTCCAAGAGTGCTTGGTCGAACGTCCCGCCGCTGACGAGCTTGACGTTGCTGAAGACCACGCCCTCCTCTTCGAGCGTGGTCGAGAATGGGGGCATCGAGCCTGGGGTCGTGCCGCCGACGTCGGCGTGATGACCTCGGGACGCCAGAACGAACGTCGGGGTTCCAGTCTCGTCGTGAAGCGGGGTGACCACCGTGATGTCCGGGAGGTGCGACCCTCCTGCCGACGGGTCGTTCGTGACGAAGATGTCGCCGGGTTCGGTCGCGGGGTGGGCTCGAAGGACCGCTCGAACCGACTCGCTCATCGCGCCGAGGTGTACCGGGATGTGTGGCGCGTTCGCGACGAGGCCGCCGTCCGCGTCGAAGACCGCGCACGAGAAGTCGAGCCGGTCTCGGATGTTGGTGCTCATCGCCGTCCGTTGAAGAACGACGCCCATCTGCTCCGCGATCGATTGGAATTGATTGTTGAAGACCTCGAGGAGGACGGGGTCCACATCCGTGGCCTCGAGGGTCGCCGACACATCGGGCTTGGTTTGCCGCAGCGTGAGGTAGTCCCGCCTGTCTCGCTCGGCGACGAAACCTTCCTCCACGACGACCGTCCCGGTTGCGTCGAGGATCAAGGCAGGCCCCTCGACCGGCGAGCCGATCGGCACGTGTTCCCTCAAGTAGACGGGCGCTTCGACTTCGTCCGCGCCAGACCACATCGGCGCCGTACGCAGGGGCCGGCCGCTGCCAGGGGAGACTTCTTGCATCTCCGGACTCCCTCGCTCGATCGATACGCGAAGTCGGAGCGTGCTCACCTCGATGCGGTGGCCGCTCCTGGTGTAGCCGAACTCCTCTCGGTGCCGAGCCTCGAAGGCAGCGTGCATCGTCGAAGGGCTTGCGAGGTCGACTGGGATCGCGGCTTCCGTGCCCTCGTAGCGGAGCTCGACCTGCCGTTCGATGCGCCAGCGCGATTGGTCCTCTGCGTCGCGACGAAGGACAGACCTTCCCTCGGCCTCGAGGGCCGCGAAGGCGGGCTCCCAGTCGGCGGGATCGACGTCGGCGAGATCCTCGCGACCCGCGTCCCGTTGGCCATGCCATTCGAAGCTAGCGACGCCCATCCCGAACGCCGAGAGCACGCCTGCGTACGGATGAAACACGAGGGTTCGAATCCCGAGCCGTCGCGCAATCGCGCAAGCGTACTGGCCGCCAGCGCCGCCAAACACCACCATGGCGTGCGTGCGAACGTCGTGGCCCCGGCCCACCGACACCCTCTGGATGGCCGACGCCATGTTCTCTACCGCAATACGAAGGAACCCTCGGGCGACTTCGGCGGGCGACTTGGGCGTACCCAGTCGCTCGAGGGTCTCCGAGATGCTGGCTAGCGCACGAGTCGCCCGCTCGGTCTCCAGTCGGAAAGGAAAGCGATCGGATGCGATTCGGCCGAGATAGAGGGACACGTCCGACAGCGTCAGATTCCTGGCTTCGGGCCTTCCGTAGCATAGGGGTCCCGGCTCAGCGCCAGCGCTTTCCGGGCCAACAACCATGCGTCCGCCTTCGAGCCTGCAGATCGAGCCGCCTCCGGCCGCGACGGTATGGATCTCAATCATGGGCGCTCGAACGCGGACCCCGGCGATCTTCGTTTCGAAGACCCGCGCGATGCTGCCCCCGTAGCGGGACACGTCGGTCGAGGTTCCTCCCATGTCGAAGCCGACGACTTCGGGGAAGCCGAGTTGGTCGGATACCGCGGCCGCCGCCACGACCCCCGCGGCCGGTCCGGAAAGGACGGCGTTGCGTCCGATGAAGTGGGCCGCGTCGATCAGGCCACCATTGCTTTGCATCATCCGAAGCCGCCCCACCCCCAGGACGCTCTCAAGTTCGCGCAGATACTCGGTCAGGAGCGGGGTCAGATAGGCGTTCGCCGCCGTCGTGTCGGTGCGACCCAGCAGCCCCGCCTCGTTCGACACCCGATGGGATACCGACACGTGATCGAAGCCGAGTTCTTCGGCGATATCGGCGATGTCGGCCTCGAAGTCGCCATTGGTGCATGCGTGGATCAGACAGATCGCAACCGACCGAACCCCGTCTTGCTTGGCGTCGCCCAACGCAGCCCGGATGGCGCCTGCGTCGAGCGGATGTGTGACGCGTCCATTCGCTGCGACTCGCGCATCGACTTCGATGACCCGCGACGACAGGATCGCGGGTTTGTCGATGTCGAGCGCGAAAAGATCGGGACGCGTCTGGTCACCGATCTGAGCCAAGTCCCCGAGGCCTTCGTTGGTGACCAGGGCTGTCGGGCTCCCTCGGCGCTCGAGCAGCGCGTTCGTCGCGAGGGTCGTGCCCATCCGGATCGAGACGTTCGGAATCGGCGCGTCGTGGCCGAGTCCCAGGGACTTTCGGATCGCATCGACCGGCGCCGAGTTCGACGAAAGGACCTTGGTGACCCGCATGAACCCGGTCTGCGAGTCACGGTGGATACAGTCCGTGAAGGTCCCGCCTCGGTCGATCCAGAACTGGTGCCGCGGGGGGGACGGGGACATGAGCGCTGCATGGAAGCATGCCGACGTGGGCGGTCAAGACACGCATCGAGATCGGCCGGATGTAGGGCTCAGGTGACCCCCAGAGGTTACAGAAGTGGCAAAATCGAGTACTGGTGGGCGTGTGACGGGTCTATTTTTTGGTTTTCAAACCGTTTTCGTGGACTTATACAGGCGACGGAGTCAAGGAATCTAGCAGCGATGGACGCGGAAGAATTTACTGTTTCGTCCGTGATACCCGCGAGTCCAAACCGTATTTATTCTGCGTGGATGGACGAACGCCACCACAGCGCGTTCACCGGCGCGCGGGCCACGGTGGACCCTTGGGTAGGCGGGCGCGTCGTCGCGCACGACGGTCTCATCGATGCGACCCACGTGTATCTGGTGACCGGGAGCCGGATCGCCATGACGTGGCGAACTCGTGACTTTCCAACCGACGCGAACGACTCTCAGGTCGAGATCACGTTCGAGCCGATCGCGGGTGGGACCAAGGTTGAAATCCTGCACTCCGGCATTCCGGAAGGCCTTGGGAGCGCCTGCAAGCAGATTTGGCGGGCTCAGTACCTCGAGCCGATGAAGAAGTACTTTGCCAAACCAGGGGCCATGCGCGCCGCCTACACCGCGGCCAAGAAGGCGGGGCACCTCCCCCTCTCGGGGATCAAGGCGAGCCGCCCTGCCCCTCGGCGTCCTTACGTCCCGGCCCCGCCGGCGGAACCCGAGCCGACCGAAGAAGAGCTCGAGGCGCAGAAGCCGAAGAAGACCCGTCCCAAGGTCGAAGCCAAGGCGATCGATCTGCGCGAGCTTGCCAAGGCGCAGGCCGCGGCTCGCAAGGAAGCCGCTCGCAAGAAGGCAGAGGCCAAGAAGAAGGCCGAGGCGGTCCGAAAGAAGGCCGAGGCCGCCCGAATGAAGGCAGAGGCCAAGAAGAAAGCCGAGCTTCTGCGCATCCAGAAGGCGGAGGCCAAACGCAAGGCCGACGAGAAGCGCCGGCTCGCCATGGAGAAGAAGAAGGCCGAGGCCAAGAAGAAAGCCGAGATCGCGAAGAAGAAGGCGGAGGCCAAGAAGAAGGCCGACGCGATCAAGCGAAAGAAGGCTGCGGCCAAGAAGAAGGCCGACGCGATCAAGCGTAAGAAAGCCGCCGCCAAGAAGGCTGCTGCGAAGAAGAAGGCAGCCGCGAAGAAGAAGGCGGCAGCCAAGAAGAAGGCAGCCGCCAAGAAAGCAGCGGCCAAAAAGAAGGCAGCCGCGAAGAAGCGTTCCGGCGCGCGAAAGCGGCCTGCGAAGCGAAGCGCGGCCTCCGCCAAGAAGCGCAAAGCGACCAAGAAGTCGGCCGCCAAGAAGCGGAAACCTGCCAAGCGTGCGGCCGCCAAGAAGCGAAAGGCGCCGGCCAAGAAGCGAAGCTCGGCGAAGAAAGCCAGCCGAAGCGCGAGCAAGAAGCGCAAGGCCAGCGCGTCTAGGCGGGCTTCGACGAAGAAGCGCGTCACCAAGCGTCCCGGCAAGAAGCGTCAGACCACGAAACGTGCGGCGACCAAGAAGCGAAGCGCCGCGAAACGCGCGGCCGCCAAGAAGCGTCCGGCGCCGAAGAAGCGATCACCCGTCAAGAAGTCTCGAAAGCCCAAACGGCGCCGGTAACCCGTCTAGGCCTTGCTGACAGTTAGGCGAGCGCCTCCTAGGCCTTCCCGAGATCTGTTGCGATTCGGTCGAGGACGCCGTTGACGAAAGCGCCGCTCCCCTCCGAGCCGAAACGCTTGGCAAGCTCGACGGCTTCGTTGAGCGTGACGCGTTTCGGGATATCCCCCATCTCACGGAGCTCCACGATGGCGACGCGGAGCACGTTTCGATCGACGATCGGCATACGTTCGAGCCGCCAGTGATGACTCGAAGTTCGAATGAGTTCGTCGATCTCGTCTTCGTGCGTCGCGTAGCTTCCGACGATGCGGTTCGCGAACTCGGACTCGATGTCGGCTTCGCGAGACTCGGCGAGATGGCCCCAGTACGACTTGATGGCTTGGGTGCCGCTGACGCCGGAGACGTCCATGAAGTAGAGCATCCTCAGGGCGGCTTCGCGCCCCTTACGTCGAGAGGGCATCGTCCTGCAGCTTTCGATCGAGCACGACCATCTCGATGGCAGTTAGCGCCGCATCCCGTCCTTTGTTTCCGTGGTCGCCTCCTGCGCGTGCGGTCGCCTGGGCCTCGTCGTCTGTCGTCAGCACCCCGAACGCGACGGGCACCCCAGTGTCCAGCATGACGCGCATCAAACCTCGTGTGGCGCCGTCACAGACATAGTCGAAGTGCGGCGTGCCTCCGCGGATGACTGCGCCGAGCGCGATGATCGCGTCGTAGCGTCCCGTCTTGGCGAGCTTGAGAGCCACGTGGGAAAGCTCCCAGGCCCCCGGTACTTGGTGGACGTCGACCGTCCCAGCATCGATGCCGTGGTCGGAGAGGCACGTTGTGGCACCGTCGACCAGCGCCTGCACGATCGGTCGGTTGAACCGCGACCAAACGATGGCGAATCGCGCGTCCGCGGGCGCGACGACCGGCAACGAGGGGGCGTTTGGGTCTTGGCTCATGGGCTCTTCTGCGGAACGGGACCGGCGGGTTCGAGTTCGCCTCCAGGCATCACGCGAAGCTGTTCGACGACGTTGAGCCCGTAGGCGTCCAGGCTCGGAATGCGGCGGGGGCGATTCGTGAGGATTCGAAGCTGCTTCATCCCGAGGTCAGCCAGCACCTGGGCACCAAACCCGTACTCCCGGAGCACCACGCCGGGCTCCTCGGGCGGTCGCTTGATCGGCTCGTCCAGGTAGAATGCCAAGTCGGTATCCGGGTCCGGGTGACCCGGCAAGAACAGGATGACGCCCTCGCCCTCGCGCTCGATGGCGTCGACGACGTCCGCGATGTGAACACGCTCCCGCATGCGCACATGGAAGGCGTCGCCGAGCACGCTACCGCGATGCACCCGAACCAGCGTAGGTCCGTCGGTGATGTTTCCGAAGCTCAGAGCCATGAACTGCTGATCCCGACCGACTTGAACTTCGTATGCCGATGCGGTCCATGTCTTGCCCGTCGGCATCTCCACCGGCGTCTGGCGAATCAGACTCACGAGCCGTTCGCGCGCGAGCCGATACTCGATCAGATCTGCGATGGTGATGAGACGCAGGTCGTGCTCCTTCGAGAACTCGACGAGGTCCGGGTAGCGAGCCATCGTGCCATCGTCTTTCATGATCTCGCAGATGACACCGGCGGGCTTGAGCCCCGCGAGCCGCGCGAGGTCGACCGATCCCTCGGTGTGGCCGGTGCGCTGAAGGACGCCGCCTGGAACGGCCTTGAGAGGAAACACGTGCCCTGGACTGACGAGATCCGCAGGCCCTGCTTCGTCGGCCACCGCCGTCAAGATCGTGTGGGCGCGATCGGCGGCGCTGATGCCTGTGGTCACGCCGTGGCGTGCTTCCACCGATACGGTGAAAGCCGTCGCTCGGGAGGAACGATTCTCATCCACCATCATCGGCAGGTCGAGACGCTGAATGCACTCCTCCGTGAGGCTCAGACAGATGAGGCCGCGGGCATGACGAGCCATGAAATTGATGGTGTCGGCGTCGGCCTTCTCAGCGGCCATGCAGACATCGCCCTCGTTTTCGCGGTCTTCGTCGTCGACGACGATGACCATTTTCCCTTGGCGGATGTCATCGAGTGCCGCGACGACCCGCTCGATTGCGCTCGTCATGCGCCCGACCATGACGCGAAACGGGGTCGGGTTCCAGCGGAGCGCTGCAGATGTTCAGCCCCTGTCGGCGGGGGCGCCGTCCACGCCGGGCTTCCCCATGAGACTGGCCACGTACTTCGCGAGAACATCGACTTCCAGATTGATCCGACAGTCCGACGCCATCGCGCCAAAGGTGGTTTCGTCGAGCGTGTAAGGCACCAACATCACGTCGAAGCGAGCGCCGTTCACACCGTTGACGGTGAGGCTCACACCGTTGACCGTGATCGAACCCTTTGGAGCCAGGAAGGGCGCTAGACGGGCCGGCGCCTCGAAGGTAGCTCGGACGTACTCACCCGACGGAGTCTTGTCGACGAGTTTTCCCACACCGTCGACGTGACCCGTGACCAAGTGGCCGCCGAGCTTGTCACCGAGGGAGAGCGCGCGTTCGAGATGAACTCGGTCTCCGAGAGCTCGGTCCCCGAGGTTGCTCTTGTCCAGGGTTTCGTTGGACGCGTCTGCATCGAAGCTCGCTTCCGTGTTGGCCTTGACCGTGAGGCAGATTCCGTCGACGGCGATCGACTCACCGAGCTCGAACGGATGTAGTCCGCAGTCGATCCGTAGGGACATGCCGTCGTCTCTTCGATTGAGGTGCGCGATGGTGCCGACCTCTTGGACTAGCCCTGTGAACATGCTGTGTTCCTTTCGAAGTCTCCGGTCACGAGCCAGTCATCGCCCAAGGCCCGGAACTCAGTGTGAATGAGTCGACTCGACTCGCTGACGGATTGGAGCACCCCGCCCCTCGCCAAAGAGACGGCCTCGTCGTCTCCCATGATGCGGGGGGCAATGAAGAGCGCCGCGCGATCGGCAAGGTCGGCACTGAGAAACGAACCGTGTACTTGCGCGCCCCCTTCGACCATCAGACGTACGATGTCTCGGTCACCGAGGGTCCGCAAAACGGATTCGAGTGAGACACCGTGAGGGGAACGCGGAATGGCGATCAGGGTCGCCCCCGCCGCCTCGAGGGTTCGAACCCGCTGTGCCGGGGCGTCGTCCGCATGGAATAGCCAGGTCGGGGCCGCGGAGGTCGTCGTGAGCTGGAGGATCTTAGCGTCCGGTGGCGTTCGTAGGTTGGCGTCGAGCACGACTCGCGCGGGGTCGGGTCCGTCGACGTGGCGCACGTCGAGTTGGGGGTTGTCGGCCAGCACGGTGCCGACGCCAACGAGAATGGCGTCGGTGGCAGCCCGCATGCGATGGGTCTCGGTTCGCGCCTCGATGCCGGTAATCCACTTCGAGTCGCCCGTGCGACTGGCCAGCTTGCCGTCCAGGGTGATCGCAGCCTTCAGTGTGACGAACGGCGTTCCGGTGCGGTGGTGCTTTCGGAAGTCGGCTACGAGGCGGGTCGCATCCATCTCGCACACACCCACCAAGACCTCGATGCCGGCTGCGCGCAGCCGTTCGACGCCGCTCGGCCCGTGGTCGGCCGGGTCGCGACACCCGATCACAACCCGGACGACGCCAGCGTCGATGATCGCCTCGGTACAAGGGCCAGTTCGTCCGTGGTGATTGCAGGGCTCGAGCGTGACGTACATCGTTGCGCCCCCCACAGGTTGGCCCGCGTTCGCAAGTGCCGCGACCTCTGCGTGCGCTTGTCCAGCCTCGGCGTGGTGGCCCCGTCCAAGGATGTCGCCTTCTCGAACGATCACGCAGCCGACGCGCGGGTTCGGACTCGGGTTGCCGCGGCGAGCCTCTTCGAGCGCAAGCTCCATGAACCGGACGTCATCGCCCGTCGCCATCTCGACCCTTCAACTTGGTCAGCTCTTCGAGGAACTGGCTCACGTCCTGGAAGTCTCGGTAGACGCTTGCGAATCGAACGTACGCGACCTGATCGAGGTCGCGGAGCTCAACCAACACTTGGTCCCCGAGCTGTGTCGCCGAAACCTCTTGTTCACCCGTGTCGGCCATCCAGCGTTCAACCTGGCTGAGGAGCCGCTCGAGGGCTTCAGCGGAGATCGGGCGCTTCACGCAGGCGCGGCGAAGACCCGCGAGAAGCTTGTTGCGGTCATAGGGCTGGCGTCGTCCGTCATTCTTGATCACCAACGGGAGCATCTGCTCGACGCGCTCGTAGGTCGTGTAACGGCGCCCGCACTTCTCGCACTCGCGCCGCCGCCGCGTCACTTCTCCGGCCTGCGACAGCCGCGAGTCGATCACGCGATTGTCGAGGGTTCCGCAATAGGGGCAGCGCATCGGCTGGAACGCTAGCGCCCCCACTGAACCAGAGCAATGAGAGGCCTCGCGAGACCTCAGCGCACCAAACGAACGACGCTCTCGAGGTGAGCGGTCTGCGGGAACATGTCGAAGGCGACCGCTTCGTCGACCGCGAAGCCCTCGTCGCAGGCGAGCCGCAGGTCTCGCGCGAGCGTAGCGGTGTCGCACGACACGTAGACGATCCTCTTCGCAGAGGCCCAGACGCCGCGCTGCTCGAAAAGCTCTTTGGCGCCTTGCCTCGGTGGATCGAGGACCACCACGTCGTAGCGACCTTTCGGAGGACTCGATGCGTCGCCCTCCACGATGTTCGCGCTGAGCCCGCGCTGGTCGACGTTGCGTCGACAGGCCTCGGTGGCTGCTCGGTCCCGCTCGACGGCGACCAACTTGGCCGCGCCATCGGCAAGTCCAACGGTGAAGTTTCCGATGCCACAGTGCAGCTCGAGGACCCGCATTCCTTCTGGTGCAGCGAGGCGAATCACCTCTTCCACGAGACGCTGATTGACCCGGTCGTTCGCCTGCGAGAAGCCTCCGAGCGGCGCGTGGAGCGGGCGGCCGTCCGGAGCGGGGACCTCGATGTCGATCCGTCCCCAAGTCGCCGGCGCACCCGCCCCGATCCCGCAGGCCACGCCCGCGATCACGGGATGTGCAGAGAGCGCCTCGCAGGCTTCGAAGAGCTCCGGTGACTGCGTGTCGTTCGACACCATCTCGACGACCACGCCTCCCGTGGTCCGCGAGAGCTGAACTTCCCCCTCCCCCTCCAGCAGGTTGGCGAGATGATCTCGCGCTGCAGTCCAGGCCACGTCGAGCTCGGGCTCGAGCACCAGGCAGGTCTCGACGTCGACGACCCGGTGGCTGCTTCGGCGTCGGTACCCGAGTGTCCCCCGCCGCCAGGCGAGGCGTGCGCGTCGTCGGTAGTGTTCCTGTCGCTCCGATCCGACCCATCGCAAGGTGACGTTCTCGGCACCCGGTAGCCCTTGGTAGGCGTCGACCAGGAAGCCCTCCTTGACGCGCCGCTGAAGACTCGGCGAGGCGATCATCAGGGGGCACCCACCGCATCGGTCCGCAATGTCGCATGGAGGGTGGCGCCGTTCGGACGATGGCTCCAGCACCTTCGCCAGGGCTCCTCGCTTGGCGCCGCGACGCGAACCGGTGCGCTCGACCTCGACACGTTCGTCTGGCAGCGCGCCGTGCGCGAACACGATCCCGTCGGCGGTCTGGACAATCGAGTCTCCACCTCGTCCAATCGCGCGGACTCGCCCTTCAATCCGGCCGCCCTTGGCCATCAGAAGGAGAAGTTCTGCGCAGGCCGGCCGCGTTGATAGAGGAAGGTGAAGTCGCCGCTCAACACCGCTCGGCGATTCTCCGGGTCGTCGGTATCGACGAACAGAACGTCTGTGAAAACCGCCGTCGTGATGCGATTGTCATTGGAAATCCACGGAACGAAGAGCTCGTCGAACTGGATCGTGCCGGAGATCGAACGGTAGACCACCGGAATGTCGGTGGGACAGGTCGAGTTCAAGTAGACCGTCATCTCGACCGCCGGATCGAATCTCTCGAGCGGGATCTCGATGCCAAGCATCTCGTCTTTGACCATCTCAGGCTCTGCGATGAAGACGGAGAGGCCATTGCTCAGATTCGGGATGTCGCTGCCCCGCTGAATGCGAATGTCGATGATCTCGACGGTCGTGCTTGGTTGCATCGCGAAGAAGTTGGGATCGAGCGAGAACGGTTCGCCATCCAATCCGCACTCGGGCGCCCACACCTGCCCCGTTGCCGTTCCCTCTCCGCGGCCCGTACTGCATCCGGACGCCTGGAGCGCCCCCATCACCAAGAACCCCAGCAGGACCCCGCCGGCTACAACGGTTCGCGGCAGGCTACGCAATGAAACCCCCGCCGATCACTTCGTCGCCCCGATAGACGACCGCCGCCTGGCCCGGAGTAATGGCTCGTTGGGGTTCGCCGAACTCGACGACGAAGCCCTGCGCGGCCGGTGTGATCACCCCCTGTGCGCCGCGGTGTCGGTAGCGGATACGCACCTCGCCTTCGAAAGCGTCGGAGGGTTCGCCGCAGAGCCAATGCGCGTCTCGGGCGACCAACCGCCGTGTGTAGAGGTCGCGTTCCTCGCCGACGACGACTTCGTCTCGTTCGGGAACGATGCGGAGCACATAGCGAGCGCCGCCACCGCCGATCCCGAGGCCCCTTCGCTGACCGCGCGTGAAGTTCGCGATCCCTTCGTGTTCGCCGAGGACCTTGCCGTCGGGGTCGACGATGTGCCCGCGACGAGTGGGCCGGCCCTGCCCTTGGATGAACCGGCCGACGCCGCCATCGGGGACGAAGCAGAGCTCTTGAGAGTCCGGTTTGTCCGCATTGGGGACTCCCAGGCGTCGCCCTGCCTCGCGAACTTCGGTCTTGGTGAGGTTGCCGAGGGGAAGGACCAGCCGCCGGAGCGTGCGTTGTGGGAGCCCAAAGAGAAAGTAACTCTGGTCCTTGTCGCTATCTCGGCCCCTCAGGAGCCTGTGGGCTCCGTCATCGGTCGCTTCGATTCGTGCGTAGTGCCCGGTCGCGATGTGAGTCGCCCCGAGTCGGTCTGCCACGTCGGTCAGGTAGGTGAGCTTCACCGTGCGGTTGCAGTTGACGCATGGGATGGGGGTCTCCCCTCGTAGGTAGTCGGCGATGAAAGGCTCGACCACCTCGTTTCGGAACGCCTCGCGTTCGTCGAGCACGTAGTGCGGCACCCCGAGCGCCTCACACGTTCGCCGCGCGTCGTCCCGGTCTTCGGGTGCGCAGCAGCGCCCGACCTTGGAACCCCCTTCCGCGTCCCATAGGTGAAGGGTGACCCCCAGGACATCGTGGCCCTGTTCGCGCAGCAGCGCGGCCGCAACCGACGAGTCAACGCCGCCGCTCATCGCGACCAGGATTCTTGGGGAGGTGGACATTGTCGGACTACTGAACAGACATACCGGCTTCTATTACACTTAATGGAAACGTATATTGTCTAAATTACCAAAGTCAATTAACCAATAAAATCAGTTATTTATAGCACTAATCTAAAACGAGTCCTGGCTTTGTTTTCGCTGACCTCGAATTTGGTTGAGATTTGAAGTCGTACTTCGGGCGAGCACCACCCCAAACGCCTCACGGGCCCGAGCGATCTCATCGTCGCGGGTCTCGATACCTAGACTGATTCGAACCGCCGATCCAGCGCGCCACTGCTCATCCGGATACATGGCGAGCAGCACCTCCGAAGGGGCCTGCACCCCGGACGAACAAGCCGCCCCGGTCGACACGCAGACCCCCTCGAGGTCGAGCGCGGCGACGAGCACCGCGCCGTCCCAGCCTTCGAAGCTCACATTGGAGGCGGTCGAAGTTCGTGGAGATACGCCGTTGACGACACCGCCCAGGCTGACGAGGTGTCGCTCGATCGCATCGCGGAGGCCCGCGAGTCGAGGCTGTTGGTCGAGGCGCGAAGGCAACAGGGTCGCTGCCGCGCCGAAGCCCACCATCGACAGCGTGTCGGCGGTTCCAGGTCGTCGTCCTCGCTCCTGAGACCCGCCAGCCAGCGGTGAGTCGATATCCACGCCGCGCCGCACCCAGCAAGCCCCCGCGCCGGCGGGGGCGCCGATCTTCTGACCCGCGAACGCGACGGCGTCGGCCCCGAGGGCGGCGACGTCCACCGCGACCTTGCCGAGTGCCTGGGTGCCATCGATGAAGAGCCGCGCGCCCGCGTCGCGACACACCTCGGCATAGTCGCGGACCGGAAAGATGGTGCCCGTCTCGTGATTCACCCACTGGAGGGCAACCAGGGAGTCCGATGTGATGACGTTGGCAAGCTCGGAGCGCGATGGAGGCTCGCCACCGGGAACCGGAAGCTCCATCACCTCGACGCCCGCCTCGGCCAGCCGGGCCACGCTTGCGGAAACCGCCGGGTGCTCGACCGCGGTCGTGATCACTCTCCGACGGCCGGCAGCGAGACCGCGAACGCCCAGGTTGCAAGCCTCGGTGCCCCCTCCCGTAAGCACGACATCGGCGGGCTCGGCGCCTATGGCGCCGGCGATCTTGGCGCGGGCGTCTTCGAGTGCCTGTTTCGCGGCTCGCCCAGCCGCGTGTGTGCTCGAAGGATTCGCCCATCCAACGGACTCGGCGTCTCGCATGGCCGCCCGCACCCCCGGGGGGACGGGCGTTGCGGCGTGGTGGTCGAGGTAGATCACGAGCTGACCGTCTCGAGCCGCTCCGGGGCGCGGTCGACCCGAAGCTCGACCAACGTGCCGGAGAGCTGACGGTCGGCGACGCCCCCGGCGGGTGGGCTCGAAATCTCGATGCCTCCTCCGAGCGCCTCGGTCACGCGACGAGCGAATGCGAGCCCAAGACCGACTCCACCTTGCTCGCGAGTCACCGACCCGTCGACTTGGTAGAAGGGCTCCATGATTCGCGCGATGTGCTCCGGTCGGACTCCCGGGCCACTGTCCGCGACCCCGAACAGCAGGTGTTGAGGCCCCTCGGTACGAACCTCGACCGCGACCTCCCCGCCGATCGGTGTGAACTTGGAGGCGTTGTCGAGCACGTGAACCATCGCGCGCATGAGCTTGTCGGGGTCACCCTGCGCCGGGAGGGGTTCCTTTGGGATCCGTTCGACGAGGGTCACGTCGCGCTCGGAGAGCTTCTCGCGCATCTGCCTCAGCGCGCCCTCGGCGACCTCGCGGAAGTCGTAGGGCCGCGCGTAGTAGTGCATGCGGCCCGTCTCGAGGGAGCTGACATCCAGGAGCGTGTCGACGACAGCGCGCAGGCGTTGGGTGGAGGTCTCGATGGAGCCGAGGCATTTCTTCTGCAGATCGGTGAGCGGACCGAGTTCCTCGTTCAACAGCAAGCGGAGGTAACCCACGACTGGGGTCATCGGCGTCGCGAGCTCGTGGCTTACGTTTTGCAGAAACTCGCGCCGGAGCCGGGCGACGTCTTCGAGTCGTTTGTTGGTTTCCGACAGCTCGACGATCTTCTTTTCGAGGTGCTCGACGATCTTCTGCGTGCGTTCGCGAAGGAGCACCTCACTTGCGTCATCCGCCCACTCACGGTGGCCCTCGAGGAACTGATCGATCGACTGCGCGAAATGGGAAGCATCGATCGGCTTCGAGATGAACCCGTCGCACCCGACCGCCAGGGTCGAATCGCGGTCGCCCTCGGCGGTGATGGCGACGATCGGCACGTCCTTGAGCGCGGGAATCCCCCTCAGCCGGAGCGTCACCTCGTATCCGTCGAGGTCGGGAATGTTGATGTCGACGAGGACCAGATCGGGCAGCGACTCGCGCGCCATTCGGATTCCCTCGACTCCCCCTTCCGCCTCGATCACCTCGTGTCCGGCGGCCCCGAGCAGCTTCTGGACCAGGCGACGATTGTTGGGGTCGTCCTCGATCTGCAGGACCCGAGCCATCGAGAAACGATGCTATCAGCGTATCGTGCTTGCCGCACGCGGGCGGCCTGGCTAGGCATTAGTAGAGATGGCGAGCGCTTGGGTCGGACAGTTGGTCGAGGCGGGTCTGGTGACCGAGGCGCAGGTGCGCGAGAGCGGCGCTCGCGACGCCGACAAGGCGCCGGTCGAGGTGATGCGGGGCCTGTTGTCCCAGGGGCTCGACGAGCGTGCCTTGGCAGGGTTCTTCGTGTCTCTTGGTTTCGGTCCGGTGCTCCGGGCCCGCGAGCTCGCGCGTGCCGACAGCGAACTGGTTCGTCGGCTCGCCGGCAAGGACGCGCATGACCTGTGCGCGGTGCCTCTTCGGCCGAGCCCAGCCGGGGCCGTGGTCGCGATGGCAGACCCGACCGACGCCGGGGCGATCGATCGACTAGCCGAGGCGTTGGGTGGCCCGATCCTTCCCACGGTCGCAAGGCTCAGCGACTTGCTGGATGCGCTCGACCAGCTGTATCCGGGCGACCGACCCACGGTCGTGAGCGATCCCATGAGCGCAGCGCGGAGCAAACGTCCGAGCGGCGTGGTGCCACTCATCCAAGACAAGCCCGAGCCGGTTGCGCACACGCGGGACGGCACGCAGCCTTCGCTCGACCCGAAGCTCGCGGGCCTGGCGCATACGGCGAGTTCCGTCTGGGACCGCGCGTGGGATCGCAACACCGGCGTGGAAAGCGCCCCGCCCAACGACGATGCGCAGGACGAACCGCAGGCTCACGACAAGCCCATGGTCGAGGCCGTCCAAACGTCGACCACGCCCGAGGCGCCCAACTTGTCGGAGCTCGGCCGGGCGTCCACTAGGGATGAGGTGGTCCGGGTCGCGTGCGAAGCGTGTCTGGCCCACGCGAGCGGTGCGGCCTTCCTCGCGCTCCGCAAAGGTGTCTTCCGAGGATGGGGCGGCGCGGGGCCCCATGTCACCAGCGCCAGTATCCGAAGCCTCTGGGTTCCTGCGAGCAATCCATCCGTCCTCAGTGATGTGGTCCATCGCGGGACTTCTTTTCGCGGGCCCCATGGGCAAACGGCCGCAGACCACCTGCTTCGGGCCGCAATCGGGAGCCAAGGGCGCGACATCTTCGTCACCCCGGTTCGCATCGGGGAACGCACATGTGGGTTGTTGTGTGCTTCTGATCCGGTCGCCGACGCGCGAGCGATCGAGGAGGTCGCGTCGGCGATGGGTCGGGCGCTTCAGCGCCTGATCGTCTCCCACAAGTCCGAAGGGTCGTTGCCGCCCTAGCGGTCTAGACCGCTCTCACCCGAAACTGATCGGCTGCGACTTGTCCTCGAAGCCGCTCGCGGCGTTGCTCACCGCTTGAAATAGCGATGCTATTCCTGCGGATTCCCGTCTTGCGAGCGACTCCGAGTCCTGCGTCTCGCTCGCTCACTCTCAGGTGAGAGCGGTCTACTTCCGGAATACGGCTTCCTGCGCCGGGTCTGCTTGCTTGGCGAGTCGGAGCAAGCGTCGACGCTCACTCAGCACACCGGCGCTGTACCCGTTCTTGGCGCAGTGGCCTGAGTTGTACCAGGCCAGTCCCTGTTGGACGTCGCCCCCACAACGGGCCGTCGCCCATTGAAGCAAGCCGAGGCCTGCCTCGATCACTTCGCGTTGGCATGCCCCGGGGCGCCGGCTGCACTCCTCACGGTAACGCGCGTTGTAGATGAACGGCACCGTCTTGCCGCGGTACTTCGGGTTGAGCTGGACGACTCCTCGCGCACCGACTGGACTCACCGCGAGCGGGTTGAGGCCGGACTCACGCATGGCGATCGCTGCCGTCAAGAAGGGGTCGACGCCTGCACGATTGCTGGCTTCGGTGATGACACGAGACAGCTTCGCAATCCTTGCGCGGCATCCGCCCTCTGTGACACGGCAGTGCTGCACGTGGATCGGTTCGCCTGCGCGACTCTCGCGGACGATCAGTCTCGCGTCGATCGCGCGCGCGAGTGCGAGCGATGTCGGGTGATCGCCGACTACGGATCGGTAGTCGATTCCCTCGATGGGATGATCCGCCGCATGGACGGGTGCGCTCCAGGTGGGACCCCCGCCGGTCGGCGAGCTCCCAACGCTGAAAAGCACAACGCCGAGCACGAGCAACAAGATCCGCATGAGGGGCTCCTGATAACCATCAAGAGCCGGGACGCTAGGGCATCGGGCCTGACAGCGCCACCCGCGCTCCGCGAGCGCGTATCAAACGGGTCACACCTGTTCGAGTTCAACCGGGGCGTCAGCGGGCCCGTCCGCCGCCAATTTCTCTTTGTCTTCAGAGGGTTCCGGACCCGCGTCGATCGCTGGCGGCTCGCTTTCCGATTCGCTGCTGGGCGCGTCTTCGTCGGTTTTGGCAGCCTGCGGCTCCTGCTCGCTCTGGTCCTCGGTCTCTGCGTCGGACCCTCCCCGCCGTCGGCCCCGGCGTCGGCTCCGGCGCCGCTTGTTGCCGTTGCCTTCGGACTCATCGTCCGACTGTGCCGTTCCCCGCGATGCGCCTCCCAGCGCTTCGAGCAACTCAACGTCCATCACCGATAGAGGGAGTGCTGCACGCTGGATGCCGACGCCGACGTCTTCCATCGATTGAGCCAGCGCGTCGCCATCGAACACTGCACAAGGGGCCGCGCCTTCGGCAGAGGCTTCGTCACGGATGTCGTCCTTCACCGGACCGAGTGCGATCAACCAACCGATTCGCGCATGGTCGAACTGGTGGAGCGCGCCGCGCAGTGCGACGACCGCGTCTTTCGTCACGGGACCGCGCCCCCGATAGATCGTGATCGCCAGTGGGGTTTCTTCGGGCCCCCGCCGCAGCACGCCTGCCAAGCTGAAGTCCCCCGCGTCTGCTCGGACGGCGCGGATCGACTGCACGCCGACGGCGTTGAGCCAAGTCGCCAATAGTTCGAGCATCGCTCCGTCCGGCAAGTCTCGAAGACGCTTGATGAACGCGCGCCGAACGCTTTCTTGTTGGCGCTCGGCGGCGCGCACCGCGTCTTGCTCGGCTCGGACCGCCTCGAGTGGGTGGTCCCATTCGAGGAGCCCGACCGCGCCATGGCTCAGACGAAACCGCGGGCGCTCTCCGCTTGCTTGACGACGCGCGATGTCTCCGCGCACTGCCGCCGCCAGGGTCGGTGCAAGATCCGCGGGGGCCCCGGAGAGGCGTCCGCTGTTGATCAGGCTCTCGGCGACCTGCGTAAGAGGTTTCGCATGGCGTCCTCGCCCCCGGACGGCCTGCTCGACGGCGTCCGCCAGGTCCCGGCCCACGGCTTCTCCGGCCGCAGCGGCTCTGCGCGCTGGGGCCGCGGGCTCGCGCCTCGGCTCTCGGGCCGCGCGACCGCCGCCGCTCGCACGAGACTCGCTGCCATTCCTCGAATCGGAGCCACCTCGCGCGTCGTCCCGCTCTCGGCGCCTTCTGGGACGCCTCTTTCTTGTGCGCCGAGGTTCTTTCGCCTCGTCGTCGAGGTTTGCCAGAATCAACTCGTCATCGTCTTCTTCTTCCGGGAAAACCTCAGCTCCAGGAAGTTCTTGAGATGCGAAACTCGGTTCCTCCTCAGGTTCCGAGGAGGCCGGCGCGTCGTTGGCGGCGTCGTCGGTCGTTTCCTCGCTCGAGGCCGCGGACTCCTCTTGGCTCGCCTCGGGCTCTTCCGTCTCGGGCGCCTCGGGCGCCGGGCTCTCTTCGAGCTCCTCCTCGGGCTGGTCGCGCAACGCGAACACGCCTGGCTTCACCTTGATGATCGGCGCATCCCCGCGGTCCTTCTTGACCATGGTCGCGAGCCTCGAGCTCATCGTGGTTTCTGGGGTCTTACCGACGTGGGAGAGAAGGTTCTTCTCGATCGCGATCTCGGTGATCTTCTTGTAGTGGAGGGGCTTTCCTGTAAGGCGAAGCACCTCCACGGCGGCTTCCGTGAATGTCATGGTTGTTGTCGTTCCTGCCAACCCGGCTTGTGAGGACTGTCGGCGATGCGAGCGCCAGAGCGGGGAGCGAAGAATCGCTCCACCCGCGCACCAGCGCACCTTCCCGAGGCTTCGGGACTGCCATTGGGCCCTCAATCATGCTTGCGCACGTTCTGACCGGACAAAAGCGGTTGATGGATGAGTTGTAGGGTCCGAAAAGACCCCCTCCTTCTTTCCGGTTACCATCCAGGAAGGGGCAAGGCAACGAAACGGCCTCCCGAGGTGCGAAAAACCGAAGCCGAGCCCCAGCGGGTCGAGTTGACTTGTCCCGAGGGCGGGCCCATACGGGGCGCCTGCGGATAATTGGCTCTGGCCGATCCCCGCTGTTAACCCCTCAAGAGTGTGTTGTGGTCTGTGTCAGGACGAGGTCGTGGTCGCGGCACGTCGGACACACGGTCGGCCGATTGGCCGCCCGATGGCACGCGTTGGGGAGTTGGCCCGTTTCTCGCATTGAGTGACTTCGATAGGTGGGACAGCGGGATGAGGAGACTGCGATGAAGAACAAAGTGATCGGGATCTTGCTTGGCGGGGTGAGCGCGGAACGTGAGATTTCCATCAAGACGGGGGAGGCCATCTACGAGGCACTCTCGATGCGCGGGTACGATGTGCACAAAGTCTTCGTCGATGCCGATATCGATCGCGTGCTTCGCCAGACACCGATCGACCTCGCGGTCATCGCGCTTCACGGTACTTACGGCGAGGATGGCTGCATTCAGGGCATGCTCGAAACGATGGGGATCCCGTACACCGGCTCGGGCGTCCTCGCGAGTGCGCTGGCCATGGACAAGCTCAAGTCCAAGGAGCTCTTCCGGCTCTACAACGTCCCAACGCCCTCTTACTACGTCGTTCAGCGAGACGATCTCGACCGCCTCGAGGAGATCCATAGCTCCTTCGGCTTTCCGAGCTTCGTCAAGCCGCGTTCGGGGGGATCGAGCGTCGGAGCAGGCTCGGCACACAACCTCTCGGAGCTTCACGCGCGTGCGCAAGACGCGGCTCGCTTCGACGAGTGGATCCTCGTCGAGCGGTTGATCCGTGGCCGAGAGGTTGCCGTTGGGCTGCTCGACGGAAACGCCCTTGGTGCCATCGAGATCGAGCCGAAGGCCGGGTTCTACGACTACAAGTCGAAGTACCAGCCGGGCGGGAGCGAGTATCACTTCCCGGCTCGGCTTTCCCCGACTCGCTATCAAGGCGTACTCAACCTGGCGGAGCGCGCGGTCCACTGCGTTGGCGCCACCGGAGCGACGCGGGTCGACCTGCTGGTGACGGCTGATGAGAACGAGTACGTGCTCGAGGTCAACACCCTTCCCGGCCTCACCCGCACCTCGCTCTTGCCCAAGATCGCCGCGGGCGCGGGCTACGACTTCGGCGACCTTTGCGAAGCCATCGTGGCGCGCGCGAGGCGCCACATCGGCGAGGGCCTCAGCCACCTCCCCGATGGGGATGCGGCGGCCCATTCGGATTCAGTCGCCCCTTTGCCAGCCGAATAGGATATTCTTGACAATTCCGATGCGGGAAACCATAGATCCCGTGCCGTGAAGCTGTCGAACAAGGGTCGATACGGTGTCCGGGCCATCTTCGACATCGCCTTCCACAGTGGTGGGAAGGCGACGCAGATCAAGGACATCTCCAGACGACAGGCGATTCCGCCGAGGTTCCTCGAGCAGATCTTCCAGGACCTCAAGCGCGCCGGCCTCGTGACGTCCAAACGGGGCCCGCGGGGCGGCTACGCCCTCGCCACCGATCCGGAAGAGATTCGGGTGGGTGACATCGTGCGGGCCCTGGAGGGGCCTCTGGTGCTTGCGGGCGGGCCCGACGGGCAAGGCGACGGAGATGAGACGAGCCGCGCCGTGACCGACGAGGTGTTTTCGGAGCTCTCGGCGCGTATCGAGGCCTGCTTCGATGCGATCACGATTCAAGATCTCTGCGACCGAGGCGATGCGCACGGGGTTCGACGCGCACCGCCACGGCGCTACGTGTATTCGATCTGATGACCGCACCCGTCGTTGAAAGCGTCCTCGATCTCGTCGGTGACACGCCGGTTGTCCGCCTGCGTCGACTCTCGCCCGAAGGTGGCGCGACCGTCTGGGGAAAGTGCGAGCACCTCAATCCGGGCGGCTCGGTCAAAGATCGAATCTGCGTGGCCATGATCGAAGCCGCGGAGCGCGAAGGTCGCTTGCAGCGCGGGGACACCATCGTCGAACCGACGAGCGGCAACACAGGCATTGGGTTGGCGCTGACCTGCGCACGCAAGGGGTACAAGCTCGTGTTGACGATGCCCGCAAGCATGTCGCTCGAACGCCGTGCGCTGCTCGAAGCTTACGGGGTCGAAATCGTCCTCACCGAACCGGATCGGGTGATGGAGGGTGCCATCGAAGCCGCGCGGCGCATCGTCGAAGAGCGTGGGGCGTTCATGCCCGAGCAGTTCTCGAATCCGGCCAATCCCGAAGTCCACGCGTCGGGCACTGGGCCGGAGCTTCTCCGGGCCTTCGAGGGAGTTTCGATCGACGCGTTCGTCGCGGCAGTCGGGACCGGCGGAACGGTTAGCGGCGTCGGCAGGGCCCTCAAGGCGCACGATGACAAGACGCGGATCGTGGCCGTGGAACCCGCGGCCAGCCCCGTCCTGCTAGGCGGAAAGCCAGGCCCCACCAAGATCCAAGGGCTCAACGCGGGATTCGTTCCGAAGAACTACGACGACGCGTTCGTCGACGAAGTTCTCGGGGTGTCGGATCAGGACGCCTGGGATACCAAGGTCGCCCTAGCCACGCGTGAAGGGCTTCTGGTTGGCATCAGCGCGGGTGCGAATGTGTGGGCCGCGGTTCGAGTCGCCCAGGAGCTCGGGCCGGATCAGCACGTCGTGACGATTCTTTGCGACACCGGCGAGCGTTACTTCAGCCTGGCCGAGTATTTCGCATGACCGGATCCGCATCCTTGTTGGTGATCGGCGTCGGCGGTCTCGGATCCCCGGTCATCGATCTTCTTGCGGCAAGCGGCGTTCGCCGCGTCACCGTCGTCGATGATGATCGGGTCGAAGAGAGCAACCTTCATCGTCAGACCGCGTTTACCGAGCGGGACATCGGTCGGGAGAAGGTCGCGTGTGCGATCGAAAGACTCGCCATCGTTGCGCCCGAGATCGAAGTCGAAGGTCTGTTGACTCGATTTCTGCCGTCGAACGCGTTGTCGCTTCTCGACGGGCATTCGGTCGTGATTGAAGGCGCCGACAACCTGGCCACCAAGTTTCTCGCCGCCGACGCGTCGCGCTTGGCCGGGCTTCCGGTGATCCAGGCGGGAGCGGTGCGATGGAGCGGTTGGGCAATGGGGACGACCCCCGAGTCGGCATGCCTGCGCTGTCTGTTCGAGGACATTCCCGCCGACCGCGTCGAGACCTGCGCCGAGGCAGGCGTGGTCGGGCCTGTCGTGGGGGTCCTGGGCGGCCTCCAAGCGGCTCTCCTGGCGCGAATTGTCCGCGGTGAGGCCGTCGGCGGGGAGCTCTGGCACTACGAGGCGCTCGACGGCGGACTGCGGCAAACCATGGTCCGGAGACGGCGCGACTGCCCGCTTTGTGCCGGTGAGATCCGCGATCTGCGCCCCGACCGATACAGCGCGGCTTGCGCAGCATGATTTCGACTCGCATTTCTCAGGCTTAGAAAGGAACCAACATGGCTGTTACCGTAAGAATCCCAACTCCTCTTCGAACGTTGACCGGTGGGCAAGAAGAAGTCCCTGCTGATGGTGGAACGGTCGCCGAAGTGATCGAGAACCTCGAGGCCAATCATCCGGGCATGAAAGATCGCCTTTGCGACGACAAAGGGGTGCGTCGCTTCGTCAACATCTATCACAACGACGAGGACATTCGCTTTCTCGACAATCTTCAAACCGAGCTCAAAGAAGGCGATACCTTGAGCATCGTCCCAGCGATCGCCGGAGGGTGACCTCGGTGGTCGCAGCCAGTACCGCCAAGCGTCGTTACCTTCGGCAGCTTCTGCTGTCGGAGATCGGTGAGTCAGGTCAGGCACGTCTTGTCGCCGAGCGCTTCAAGGCAGGGGCGACCTGCGACCCAGGCGCGTACACCGTCACGGCCGACTATCTTCGGCGTGCGGGCTGCGATGAAGACGAGGTTCGAGGCACGCCGATCACCGGCCCAACGCGGGACGAAGTGATCCGGTTCGCAGGGAGCGAGGCGTTGGTGCCACACGCGGCTGCGATCCTTGGCGCCATGTCCGCGGTCGCACGCATCAAGGAGGCGACCGGTGCGGGGCGCCTCGTCAACAAGGCAGTCCCACCCCTTTCGAGGTCTTGACTCAAGATGCGATTTCGAAGGATGGAGTCGGTCGTCGAAGCGGTGGGGAACACGCCGCTGGTTCGCCTGCGCGCGATCGAGAAAGACACCCCCGGGGTGAAGCTCTACCTCAAGCTCGAGTACGCGAACCCGGGAGGCTCCGTCAAAGACCGCCCCGCGCGGCAGATGATGCTCGACGCGATCGAGGACGGACGGCTCGCGACGGACAAGACTCTGATCGACGCGACCAGTGGCAACACCGGGGTCGCCTACAGTCTGTTTGGCGCGGCGATGGGCTATCGGATCGCGCTCGTGATGCCCTCGAATGTGTCGAAAGCGCGCAAGGACATCACGCAAGCCTTCGGGACGGAGATCATCTACAGCGATCCCATGGAGGGGTCCGACGGCGCCATTCGTCAGGTTCGAAGGATCGTCGAGGAGCAGCCCGACCGGTACTTCTATCCCGACCAGTACTCGAACCCATCGAACCCTCGTGCTCACTACCTGGGGACCGGACAAGAGATCCTCGACCAAGTCGGAGACGAGATCACGCATTTCGTTGCGGGCTTGGGTACCAGCGGCACCTGCATGGGCACGACGCGTCGACTACGGGAACACCCGCGAAAGATCGAGTGCATCGCGGTCGAGCCGGCCGAAGCCCTGCACGGCCTTGAAGGCTTGAAGCACATGGAGAGCTCGATCGTCCCGGAGATCTTTGATCGCAACGTGCCGGACGAGATCCTTCCCGTAGGAACCGATGCGGGTTGGGACATGTCGGATCGTCTTGCCGCCGAAGAAGGCCTGCACGTGGGCCACTCCACGGGTGCCAACGTGGCGGGCGCGGTCGAGGTGGCCAAGCGCGTCGACGAAGGCTGCATCGTCGCGATCGCCTGTGACCGCGGGGATCGTTACTTCGCGCCAATGAAATGGGAGAAGCACTATGAGTGGTGACGAGCGTCCTTGGATCTCAGGCGACCTCGAGATCGACAAGGGCGTGTTGGACGAGATCGAAGCCCATGCGCTCGAGTGCTATCCGAGCGAGAGCTGCGGGTTCGTCTTTGGCCCTGCGGGCGACGCGCGGCACCTCGATGCGATGCAGCGTGAGGAGAACGAGGCGGACAAGTATCACAAGCTCGATCCTGAAACGTTCCCGCGTACTTCGAAGATGTACTTCAAGATCAACGAGCTCCGTGCCGCGCGGACGTTTGAAGAGGGTGCGGGTGCCGGGCGCCCGGTGAAAGTGATCTACCACTCGCACTGTGATGCTGCCGCGTACTTCTCCGAGGAAGACGCAGCGACCTTTGCACGGGACGGACAGCTGATGTGGCCGTGCGCCTACATCGTCGTCAGCGTCATGCACGGAGAGGTCGCCGAGCGGCGGCTCTGGGTCCACGTGCCCGGAACCAACGAGTTCGAGGAATCGACGTTGACGATCCGCGACTGAGGCCTTCAGTCGTTCGTGGAGCGCTGCCGCTCGCGAAGGCGAGCCTTCTTGCCGCGCAGGCCGCGGAGGTAGTAGAGCCGGGACCGACGGACATGGCCACGTGCGGTCACTTCGATCTTCTCGATGCGAGGCGAGTGGAGCGGGAAGATTCGCTCGACGCCCACGCCCGACGACACCTTGCGGACCGTGAAGGTGGCGCCAGCCCCCCCGCCGGCCTTGCGGATCACCACGCCCTTGAAGACCTGGATACGCTCCTTCTCGCCCTCCCGGATTCGGAAGTGCACGTTGACCGTGTCACCGACCCGAAACGGGGTAAGTTTGCGCATCTGGGACCGCTCGATCGCGTCGATTTCTGGAACGCTGCCACTCATCGCTAAGCCTTCTACCAAAACGGAGCCGGGAGGTAGCACGGCCCCAAAAGGGGGTCAAATCACTTCCGCGCCTGGATTTCAGGTGCCAAGGAGCCGATCGAGCGTGATCGCCGCGGCCGCGCGCACCGAGAGGTGATTGTAGCCAGCGGGCCCCGTGATCGGCTCCAGAACGGTGTCCGCACGGCCCATGAGCCCCTGGCTCAGGCCATGGCCGGTTCCGAAGAGGATTAACGTCGGTGGCCCTTCCCCGGCGAGCCGAGCCCCCTCGTCTGCGAAAGAGGTCCTCTCGGGGCCCGAACGCGCCGACGTGACGACGAGTCTCGGCGTCCGCCCCTCCCGTTGCTCGATCGTCGAGATCGCCGATTCCACAGAGTCGGCGATCTCGACGATCGAGAGCGCCTCTGCGCGCTCGGGGAATCGGGCCTTGCCCTTGCCATCACACCAGTGGTCGAGGATGCGCTGGACCACGGGGTGCTGCGCGTCGATCGGGCTGACGACGAAGTAGCCTCGAAGTCCGTACGTGCGCGCGCTTCGAGCGATGTCGTGGACGTCGAGGTTCGTGACCGAGGTGGCGACCTCCGCTCCCGCTCGGTCGAGAACGGGATAGTGCACCAATGCGCAGTACACCGCACTCATGGTTCGCTCTCGATGTCGCGGAGCAGCGCCTGGTCCTCGGCCGAGAGATCAGCCGAGTGCAGCAAGTCCGGACGCCGGTCGCGGGTGCGCCGCAGCGATTCTTTGCGACGCCAGCGCGCAATCGCGCCGTGGTTTCCGGAACGAAGCACCTCGGGGACCGAGACTTCCCGAAACACCTCCGGGCGCGTGTAGTGCGGGTACTCGAGCAGGCCTTCGCTATGTGACTCCTCGCGTGCGGAAACCTCGTTGCCGAGGACGCCTGGCAGGAGGCGGGCGGTTGCTTCGACGATGGCGACGGCGGCGGACTCGCCTCCAAGAAGCACGAAGTCCCCAAGCGAAACCTCTTCGTCAACGAAACCTCGGATCCGTTCGTCGAACCCTTCATAGCGGCCGCAGACGAAGGTGATCGCCTCGAGTTTGGAAAACCGCTCGGCATGCCGCTGAGAGAAAGGCGCTCCCTGCGGGGTGAGCAGAACGCGGTGAGTCACCACCCCTTCGCGTCGCTCGTCAAGAGCTTCGAGCGCGTCGACGATCGGTCCAGGCATCAACACCATGCCGCTCCCGCCGCCGTAGGGGGAGTCGTCGACTGTCCTGTGGTTGTCGTGTGTGAACTCGCGGGGACTCAGTGCGTCGATGTGGATGGCTCCGGACGCTCGTGCCTTCCCAACGAGGCCCAGGTTCAGGACGTCGAAATACTCGGGGAAGAGGGTGATGATCTCGAAACGCATCGCGGGTGGGTTCCTAGCGTCCCTTCTGCAACGGGACGTCCTCGAGTTCGTGAAGGTGCACGCGACCGCCTTCGACGTCGACACGATCGAGCCAACGAGGCAGCATGGGCACTTCGAAGAAGCCGCCTGCGGCTTGGATGCGAAGGCAATCGACGCTCGGGTAATCGAGCACCTCGACCACGGGCCCGATGGTCTGCGAGCCCACGACTGCCACCATCCCAACGAGATCGGCGTGGTAATACTGGCCTTCTTCGAGCTCCGGCAGGGCCTCGCGGGGGACTGCGAGGACCGCACCGCGAAGCGCGTCGGCGTCCTCACGAGACGCCACTCCCCGGAGGCGCATCAGCAAGGTCTTCGGCCCCCTCCGGGTCGACTCGACTTCAACGAGGGCGGGATCTTCGTCCGGCTCGCCAAGGACGAACACTTCGGCGAGCTCCTCCAAGAGGGTCGACTCTGGGTTGTAGACGTGGACGCGTAGCTCGCCCCCGACACCATGCGGCCGGGCGACGACGCCCAACTCGACCCACGAGACTCCGATGTCGGCTTCACTCACGACGGCCCTTCGTCCTGTTCGCGTACACCCGGAAGGTCCGGATAGCATACACCGGTACGACGTTGAACGCGGCCTGGCGCAGTGGATGTAAGCCTCGATGGACTACTCGAGGATGTCGAGAATGGCGCGCTTCTCGAGGCGCGCGGACGTGGCCGCGAGCAGCGTGCGCATCGCTCGCGCCGTGCGGCCCTCTTTTCCGATCACCTTGCCGAGATCGTCAGGGGCGACCGTCAGCTCGAGCACCACTGCACGGTCTTCTTCGACCACGGCCACTTCGACTGCGTCCGGGTCGTCGACGAGCGAGCTCGCGATGTAGGCGATCAGGTCCTGAAGTCTGTCTCCGGCCATGTCGGTTCGCTCAGGCTTCCGCGGCCGCGGCGGCCGCCTTCTTGTGTTCTTTCACCACGTCGCGCACACGGTCGCTGACCTGAGCGCCGACGCCGACCCAGTAGTCGAGCCGCGGAAAGTCGACCCGAGCCTCGGTGATGGGGCGGCTCGGGTCGTAGGTGCCGATCTGCTCGATGAAGCGCCCGTCGCGGGGCTTCTCTTTGTCGGTCACAACGATGTGATAGTAGGGACGCTTCTTCGCGCCGGCGCGTGCCAGTCGAACCTTGACCATGGAATCCTCGTCAAAAGGGCGGAAGTACCCGCCAAAAGGGTCCGGAAGCTAGTCAGCCCGTGCCGGTCAGTCAAGCCGCCGCGGGAGGCCCCGTTTTGGCGACTCTCGCCAACCATTGCTAGAACCCCCTGGATGCGGTTTTGGCTGTTCGCGATGGCTTGTCTGCTGGTTTGTGCCTGTACCCCGCGCACGTCGTCGCCCGACCCCGACGGGGGGGCGAACCCAGCGCTTCGGATCGCTGTCATCACGGATCTGAAGGGCTACCTCGAGCCTTGCGGGTGCACGAGCCGTCCGCTCGGCGGCATCGACCGCATGGCAGCGGAGGTGCGCTCTTTGCGCGAGAGCCGCGCGCCGGTTCTTCTCGTGATGGGAGGCGACCTCTTTTTCGACGCCGCTCCCGTGGAGCCGGCGCGTCTCGACCAAGCGAACCGAAACGCCCAGACCCTGGTTCAGATCCTCAATGGGCTGGAGGTGAGTGCCGCCCTCCCCGGCGCCCGCGATCGCGCGCAACGCGCGGAGACCCTCGCGACCCTGCAAGCTGAGGCGTCCTTTCCTTGGTTGGCCATGTCCGGTGACGCCGAAGTCGTGCGAGTCCAGGCCGGCGGCGTGCGGGTGGCGATCGTCGGGGTGCGGCCCGGCGCGGATCCAGACGCCGTCTTGGCGGCGGTGGGCACCGCTCAGGCCGAGACCGACCTCACGATCGCGGTGGTCAGCGGCTCGCGCCGGGACGCAAACCGGGTCGCAGCGGTGTCCGGCGTGGACTTCGTGATTCAGGGAGGCCTCGATGAGGATGAGCCCGTGCCACCCCACGGGTCAGGTCAAGGCTGGGTGCTGCACGCGGGACGTCAGGGCCAAGGGCTCACCGTGGTCGACGTCTACCGGAAAGGCACCGGACCTTTCGTGGACGCGAGCGCATGGTCTCGCGGCGTTCGGGAGAAGAGCCTGGATGCGCAGATCGCAGATCTCTCGGTGAAGATCGACGCTTGGAAGAAGGAGGGTGTCGACCCTTCGGACCTCCAGGTCCAAGCCGACAGGCTTGCAGGGTTCGAGCGCGAGCGCGAAGCGCTCCAAGGTCCTGCGCCTGCCATCGAGGGCAACGCGTTTTCGGCGGAGTGGGTGGAGCTCGATCCCGACAAGGCCTCGGACCCCAAGGTGTCCGGACTGATGAAGGCGCACGACAAGGTGGTGAACGATGCCAACCGGGTTGCGTTCGCCGACCTCAAGCCTCCGCCCCTTGGGCCGGGGGATATCCCCTACGTGGGGTCGAAGGCGTGCAGCACCTGCCATGTCTCGGCGTTCGCATGGTGGCAGACCCATCCTCACGGGCGCGCCTACGAAACCCTCGAAACCCGGAACAAAGAGTTCAACCTGGACTGCGTCGGCTGCCACGTCACTGGCTACAATGAGCCCGGCGGCTCAACCGTGACTTGGAACCTCGACGGCGCACTCGAGAACGTGGGCTGCGAGAGCTGCCACGGGCCAGGAGGCGCGCATGTGAAGGATCCCTCGAAGCAGGTCGTACGGGATCCGCCGGAGCCAGCGTGTGTGGGTTGCCACAACGAAGAGCACAGCGACCAGTTCGACTACGAGAAGTACCGACAATCGGTCATCGTGCCGGGCCACGGCGCGCCTTTGCAGTAGCCCGGAACCGTTGCTCTGGGCCCGCCGGCGTGTAGGTCTGGTACGCCTCGAGGCGTCGCGACCCGTCGGGTCGAAAGCCGTGCCGTGTTCCTCTCGGGACGAACACGAACACGCCCGGCTCGATCGCCACCGTGGTGTCGCCGAGAGTCATCGTTCCCGAGCCGTCGCGGAACCATAGAATTTCGTCCGACTCTGGGTGGACGTGTTCGGGAACCGAGAGGGTCGGTGTTCCTGACAGGGTCCCGAGACTCGAAGCGGTCCCAGTCGTGCCCTGGCCGTCCAGGTATATCCGTACCCTGAGGTTGCCCTTGGCGTGGACGTACGGGCCGGTGTCGACCGCGTCAGAGGGAACCACCCCAGCCGGCATTGGACTACACGTCGGCGCATCCGGGGCCGCACGCCAGTCGGGCACGAGTGGATCTCCGCTGCTGTGGGTGACGGTCACGGCAAACAGCTGCGCGCCGTCCTCCGACATCGCCTGAATCACCGCAGGCGCAAAGAACCGGACCGCTTGCCCAGCTTCGAACCAGTGCATGTCGGTTCTCACGCGCCCGCGCTCGACGAAGACGAGGACCTCTTGGCACGAGCCCGCAGCGAACCGAAACGTGTCGGACGCTCGGAGCCGGACCGCGGCCATGCTGACGTTCTGTTCGGCGCCGACGACTTCCAGCGCCTCAGTCGCGTCGACGCTCGTCCACACGGGGGCACCTCGTGTGCATGCAACGCCCACGATCGCGAGCCACAGCGCCCACGACTTCATGCGTCGAGCGAGCGAGGAGTCACGTTCGCGTGCACCCACGTGATGATCTCATTGAGCGGCGCACCGGGCGTGAAGATCGCTCCGACACCGCGCTCCCGAAGCGCGATCGCGTCGGGCTCGGGCACGATGCCGCCGCCGAACACGACGATGTCTTTGCCTCCGTGGGCCTCAAGCGCGTCGAGGACCGCCGGAAAGAGGGTGTTGTGTGCCCCGGACATGATCGACAAGCCAACAGCGTCGACGTCCTCCTGGACCGCGGCGACGGCGATCATGTCAGGCGTTTGGTGAAGCCCCGTGTAGACCACCTCGAACCCCGCGTCGCGAAGGGCTCGGGCGACGACCTTCGCTCCGCGGTCATGACCGTCGAGCCCGGGCTTGGCCACGAGTATTCGGATCTTGGGTGCGGGCACGCGAATAGATGTACTGCAGCCTCGGCTTGGGTGCCACCCATGGATGCGTTACGGTCGAGCGCTCTCGTGCTCTGGCCCCGCTCTCCGATGCATCGTTCAAGGTCCGTACCTCCGGCCATGCTCTCGGCTGTCGAGAGCTGGGCCGTCGAGTCTGGCTTCGAGCCCCCCGACGAACGCCTGGTCGCCGATTTCTACGGTCCGATGGCTGCATGGCTCGCCGACCATGTCGTCGACCGCACGGTGGTCGCGGGTCTCTGCGGTGCCCCCGGAACGGGCAAGTCTTCATTGGCGCGTCTGATGAAGCGCATCCTCGAGCAAGGGTTCGGCTTGCAGGTCGCCCTGCTTTCCCTCGACGACCTGTACCTCGACCAGGCAACACGGTTGGGTCGCGCGGAGAGCGCTCACCCTCTGCTGGTTTCGCGCGGCGTTCCCGGTACCCACGACGTGGAACTCGGCATTCGCGTGATCGACAGCCTTCGGCGTGGCGAAACCGTCGCTCTCCCTCGGTTCGACAAGGGGGCGGACGAGCCCCTTCCCAAGTTTCAGTGGCCGATTTGGAACGGTCGGTGTGACGTCGTCCTATTCGAAGGCTGGTGCGTCGGCGCGCGACCGCAGCGGCCTCACGAGCTCGACGAGCCGATCAACGGTCTCGAGCGTCTCGAGGATTCGACGGGCGACTGGCGATGGTACGTCAACCGTCAGCTCGGGGGCGCCTATCAACGGCTGTTCTCGGAGCTTGATCTCTTGGTGCTGCTTCGCCCTCCAGACTTCGAGCACGTGATGACGTGGCGCGAGCAGCAAGAGGCGAGGCTTCGAGAGACCGTCTCGGGCGCCGGAGTCATGCCGCCCACGGCGGTCCGGCGCTTCGTCAAACACTTTGAACGCTTGACCCGGTTCATCTGGGAGGAGATGCCGGACCGTGCGGACGCGGTGATCGACCTCGACGGCGAGCATCGACCAATCGACGTGCGCCTGGGGGACTCGTGAGCCGCGAGGCGTCAGGCCGCGCCCGTCTCTTTGCGAACGTCCGCGTCGAAATCGGCTCGATCGTCGTTGTCGAGGTAGGTGGCTGAGTTGTAGCTGGCCACGAACGTCTCGAGCATCGCCTCGAGCGGTACCTCGTCAAACTCTCCCCGGAACTTGAGATACTCCATGTGCTCGCGGCCATCGAGGTCGAACGGGTGGTAGATCGAGTCCTCGCGGCCATTGAATTCGAGCGGTCGAATCCGAAAGCGCTCACAGAGCTCCACGTTGAAGGCGGGCGTGGCTTTGACCCACTCGCCGCCCAGACGAATCGCGCTGTACCCGTGCCAGTGGAACACGTCGCTCCCCATCCGGTTGCGAAGCCGCTCGGTGGTGAGGTGGTTCTTCACGTCCGCAAAGCCCACTTTCGCGGGGATGCCCACGGCGCGGCAGCTCGCCGTGAGGAGGGTCGCCTTGGATACGCACCAGCCATAGCCGAGTTCGAGTACGCGGCTCGCGCGCATGCCCGCAGGTGTCAGGTCGAGTCGGTAAGGGTCGTACCTGAAGGAGTCACGAACCGCATAGTAGAGTTGGACCGCACGCTCGCGGTCGTCGTTGGTCCCCGCTGCATGCTTCGATGCGAACGCCTGTACAGTTGAGTGGTCCGAATCGATCATCGGGGTGGCGTTTAGGGATGATTCAACCATTTGCTGTTTCGGATTCTGAGCTATTCTCCGCCCGTGTTCACGCGCCGCCCGACGATGCCGATGTGGATAGTTGCGTTTGCGGCCATCGGTGTCGCGTGCGGCGATGGCGGAAACTCGAATGGTTTCGGTGGCACACTGGGCCTCGGCGGCACCGGCGCATCCGGGGGCGGCCCCAATGCAGAGGTGAGCTGCACAGTTCGAGAAAACGGTTGCAACGATGGCAACGAATGTACGGTCGACGGTATGTGCGAGTCGATCACGGGTCAGTGCATCGGCCGCATGCCGGAAGCGGAGGGCACCCAATGCGGAAGCGATGCGATCTTCGTCTGTGATGGCGAGGGCACGTGCGTCGGATGCAACGCCGACTCTCAGTGTGACGCGTTCTTTCCTGCCGACGAGTGCCGGCAGTCCGCACGCTGTGTCGCGCAGGCATGTCCCGCTCCTGATGCACGCCCCGATGGTACGACGTGCAGCACCGGCACGTGTCGGGATGGTGTGTGCACGAGTCCTTGGGCCCCGAAAGAAGCCTCCGTCCCGATGTTGTGCGGCGCCGATTTCAGCATCGATGGCTCATTCGAATCTCCTGTCTTCGAATCGTCGATGGACCTCAGGGTCGATCCAACCGAGATCGCGCCCGGCGAGACGTTCAGCGCGGCCGTGTCCTCCGCGATTCGACTCCCACGGAGCTTCCTCCAAGAGCTCGTGACCGGTCTCTTCCCGACGCCCGTCCCGGAGCTCGAACTGACTGGCGCGCGCGCCGAGGTCGAGAGCACCGGCGTGGTGTCGGGAGGTCCCGTGGGCACGACGGTCGCGCCCCTGCCGCTGACGATTCCGATCCTTCAACGGACGAACCCCGGCAACCCTGGGGGTCAAGCATGCGATGCGGCCGAGGACTGCCCCTTCGCCGCGTTCGGTCAGCGATGCGAGACCGACGGTGTGTGCGGTTGCGCGTGTCGCGCCGGCTGTGATCCCCCTGAGTGCGCGAACATCGTGGTCGGGGACCTCGTTCTCAACATGGAGACGATTCAGGGGGCGATCTACACCGCCGCGCAAGAAGGCGAGGTTTGTTTTGATGCCGGAGGCCTGCTGGCGATCCCCAACTTCGATGCCCCTGCGCGTACCGGGATCCGGGTTTCGGCGTTTCCGGGGCCGCTGGCGGTGGACTGCGACGGTGGGTTCTTCGACGACAACGGCACGAACAACTGGACCCACGATGATTCGGTGTCCGACAACCCCGTCGAGGAACGGCTGTGCTTCCCCATTGGGGACCCCTAAACGGTCGTCGCACCCCCGCAGCTCGATCCGGTTCCGGCGGTGCACCCGAAGCAATGGCGATCCGTCACGATGCGACGGTTCTCGAGAGCCGCCAGATCGAAGTCGGCGATGTGCTGCGGGGCGCCCGGAGCGAGAGGAAGCTCGAGCATCTGGTTGAAGTCGCAGTCGAACAGCCGGCCGTCCCAGCCGACCGAAATCATGCTTCGACACATCACGCCGCGCGCGGCCTCGGGGTTGAAGGTTTGCACCAGCGTGGCCATGTACGCGTCGAGCTGGTCGCTCCCTTGAAGCCACTCCAGGTGCCGGCTGATGGGCATGTTGGTGATCGTGTAGAGTTCGGTGAACGAAATGCCGTAGCGTCGGTCTAGTTCGTATCGCCACTCGGCTTCGAGCGTGGCCTGTGGTGCAGGTAGGACCGCTCCAATGGGATTGGTGACGAGCACGAGGCGGAGGCCCGAGTTCGGATCACCGTAGCCGAGCGCGTTGAGTCGCTGGAGTGCCCGAATGCTCTTGTCGAACACCCCGTCGCCGCGTTGGGTGTCCGTGCAGGCAGACTCGTAGTGGGGCAACGAGCAGATCAACTCGACTCGGTGTTTCGCCAGGAACGCCGCGAGGTCGCGGTGTGGATTGGTCTCGAGGATCGTCAGGTTGCAACGGTCGATCGTGTGGCTTCCAAGGGCGCTGCACGATTCGACGAACCAGCGAAAATGGGGGTTGAGCTCCGGCGCACCGCCCGTGATGTCCACCGTCGGAATGGCGTGTTCGCGGATGGCGGCGAGGCAGTGCTCGAGCGTTTCCCGGTCCATGACCTCGGTTCGGTCTGGGCCCGCATCGACGTGACAGTGGCGACAAGCCTGGTTGCAAAGCTTGCCCACGTTGACTTGCAACACGTCGATTTCGAGAGGCCGAAGCGGCGAGAGCCCCTCCGACGCGAGCCTCTCTTCGAACCCGCCCTGCATCGGTACGCCGGCCAGTGCTTCGAGCTGCGCAGACGCCGATGCCAACGGGAGGCGTCGTACCTTGAGGGACCGGGTCCGGGGCGAGGCTGTTTCGGAAGCAATCGACATCGGTGGATCTTGGGCTCGCCGTAGCAGTATGCAACTGCACACCGATCGTTACCTCGCGGCGATCAGAGACGCACGTACGTGCCGGCTCTGTCCATTGCGGCAAAGGGTGAGATGCAAAGAGCGGTGCCGAGGTCGGTCAGTCGACCGCCGATCCAAATCGGCTCCAGACCCTGGTGAAGCCGATCGTAGAAGGCGAGAACACTGCCGCGTCGCTCGTTGCGTTCGAGCGCAACTTGATGCCCCTCCGCATCGATGGCGACGAAGCCGTCCTTGTGTTCCGAACGGTAGGGGGCGATGAGGGCGAACGGTTCGGCCAAAGCCGGATAGGCGCCGACCGAGCGACGGTAGCCCTCGGTGAGTTGCGCGAAACTCCGTCGCGCCACTTGCGTGAGGCGATCCCAACTCGCCTTGGGGACCTCGGGGCGGACTTCGTATTGCAGGATTCGGAGGCGCTCGGGTGCAGGCCCTGGCTCACTCTCGGCGAGGCCCACGTGGATCAACCGTGGACACGGACCGAGCGACGCGGTCGCATGGCGGGGGCGGTCTTCGCGGTAGATTGCGCCACTGTCGAGGTCGACGAGGTAGCGTCGCTCAACGGCGGCGCGTTCGTTGCCAGAGAGCCATTCGCGGCCCACCTCAACCATCGTCCGGTCTGAGAGCAGCTTGCGAGCACTCTCGCCCGCGCCCTCCGCGCCGAGCCAAGCGCGAACGCGTTCTTCGGTCTCACGTGAGATCGCGTCACCTTGGAGTGCCTGCGCGAATTGCGATGCACCCTCGAGAATGCGGGCTGCGCGGCGGGGTCGTCCTGAGAGCACCTCTTGGCGGAGCCGCCCCACGAACCGTCCGATCCCTGCTGCCATCGGGGACCCGGCCGCCTCGATGACGCGCTTGAGGGCTGCATCGACGGAGGGTGCGTAGCGGGCCTTGTCGATGCCGACTCTCGTGATGGCCATCAGAAGCTCGTCGAGCGCCTCCGCGAGGGGGTGGTGTGGGTAGGCTTCGGGGTTCGTTCGGCGCGCGGTCCCCTCGACACGTGGAGGCTGCGAGTCGTGGCGCCCATCGACGCCTGCGATGAACGCCAACGCGGCGCGAACGTGGGGCCCGTCGTGGTCTCCGTCCGTCGACGCGCACTGAAGCTCGCCGTCGCGTAGGCTGAGCGTCACCATCTCGGTGCGACCCAGCGCTTCGATGTCCATCGTGATGCGGCGGACCGACCCGTCCACTTCGACACTGTCCGCTCCCTGAAGGTAGCGCGCTACGGCCTCACGCAGCGGAGCCGACATCGTCGTGCTCCTTTCGCAGAACGTCTTGTTTCCGTTTCAGCTCGAAGCGAACCGTGCCTGGAGCCCGTCGCAAGTCGAGCGTCAGAACTTCACCGACGAGACCGCGTGCGATGTCGCCCCGCCCTTCCCGCTCAACTTGTTCGGCGCGGTGCAAGAATGACTTTGCCATCACCCGGACCAAGACCGGGTTCCGCTCGATTCGGGGGCGGTCTAGCTCGATCGCCCGCCGAAACGCAGGCAGCGCCATCGCGTACTGCTCTGCGCGAGCGAACGACATTCCGATTCCGATCAGTGGGGGCACCCATCCAGGGCGACGAGAGACGGCCGACTCGAACCTTGCCACCGCCCAGGCCATTCGGCCGAGCATGAGCCAGAGTCGCCCGAGCAGGTAGTCCCGCCAGCCGAGCGCAACGGTCGGGAGCCGATCCCTGGCCTCTTCGGTCGACGGCGGTTTGTGGCCGGCGTCGGACCACTCGATCGGGGCGACTTCTTCGCCACGGAGCTCCATCCTGGCGGCGATGGCGGAAAGGGCATCCTCGATCGAGGCACGCAGTGCGGGAACCGTCGTGGCGTTGTATCGGTCCGACAGTGCGTCGAGTACGCGGCCGTCTGCAATTCGCCCGAGGGTGCGTACCGCCTGCCCCGCAATCGCCACGTCGGGATCGTCGATGAACCGAACGATGAGGTCGCTGTTCTCGGACGAGCCGAGGCTCTCCATCGCTTCGAGCGCCTGGAGCACGGAGGAAGGCTGGGCCTCCTGTAGGACGCTGCGGACCTCCGGCAGGCCTCGGCAGTCGCCGTGCATGCCCAATGCGGCCGCGAGGGCGATTCGCTCCTCGCGAACGACGCTCCGCTCGAACCTCTCCGCGAGGCTTGGATGCGCCCGAGGGTCATCGATGCCCCCGAGGACGCGCGCGGCTCGGTCGAGGAGCTCACCGCGCTCGGACTCGACCACCGCGACCAGGGAAGGAACGAGTCGCGGATCTGTCGCGTATCGCAACGAGGCCAGTAGCCCGGAGCGGGAGTCTCTTGGGACGCAACCGTCGTTGCCCTCGATGATCGCGCTCAGGTGTTGCACGACCGACGTGGGCAGATCGGAGGTTCGCATCAGGAGGAGCGCTCGCTGATCCCCAGGCATTCGATGGATCGGTTCGACGTGGGACTGGCCATCCCAGAATGCGCGAATCGATCGCTCGGTCTGCCCGACGAGACGTTTCCAGCCTTCGTTCTCCGCCCGTGCCTTGCGCCCGGGCGCACCCGGGAGTTCGGCGCGGAGCCGTGCCAGCTCGTCGCCGAGGGCGACGTCTCGAAGCTCGACGATCGTTTCGGTGGCGGTCTTGGCAGCGTCGCCGCTCATCGCCCGCCGGTCCCTCAGCCGTTCGCCCAAACGACCAAGGGCGGCTCTTCGTTGCTTGCGTGACCCAGCCCTCAGCACCGCGAGCAGGGTGGGAACGTCCTCGATCTGCTCCACCGAGAGGCCGACCGTGCCGGTCGTCGACAGTCGCCCAAGGAACGAAGGATCTCCGGCGCCCTCTGTCGGAGGTCGCACCGAGGGATGTCGGGCCGCGTCCGGACTCAGGCTCTCGGTCCCGATCTCGGAGAGGTCTTGCTCGGTGGCTGCGCCTACCAGCGCGCGAGCGACTTCCCGGTCGTCGGCATCCGGGTTGCAGCCAAGTTCCTCTCTCGGGTCGGCGTACTCGCTTCCTGCGATTCCGTCTCGCAGGAAGTGCTCGAGCATGGTCCAGTTTCGTTCGGATTCGTGCGCCACGGATGACCTGAAGAATAGTCGCGTGTCGCCTTTTTTGCTCGAAACCGTCGCATGCGACGCTCGACCAAGCGCGGGGCATGCTCCTACAATCGCACCATGACTCCGGACGAGATCATCGAAACCCTAGAGCTTGAGCCCCACCCTGAGGGCGGCCACTTCCGCGAGACCTGGCGCCACCGGGCGCCAAGTGGGCGTGGCGCTGGCACCGCGATCTATCACTTCTTGCGAGCGGGCGAGCGCTCCCACTGGCATCGGGTCGACGCCACGGAGGTTTGGCACTTCTACGCCGGCGCACCGATCGCGCTAACCACCTATCGAGAGGGCGAGTCCGTGTCGCATCACCAACTCGGACCTGACCTCCGAGCGGGAGCCAAACCCCAGATCATCATCGCCCCCCACGTTTGGCAGGCCGCGCGCTCCCTAGGCGAGTGGACGCTGGTGGGTTGCACCGTGTCTCCAGCCTTTGAGTTCGAGCACTTCGAGCTTGCGCCACCGGGATGGCATCCGCCTGAGCGGTGAGGTCGCCCTGTTGCGTGACGGTCACCCCATCTGCGAGACTCGGCGAATGAGGGTTTTCGCGACGACCGCCATTCTCGCATTCGGCATAGCGCTGATCGGCACCGTGACCGGCGGCGAAGCAACCTCGACCCGTGCCGCGTCGTGTTACGAGATCTACGGACAGGTACGAGACGTTGGCCCAGGATGGGCCCACATCGTCGTCGTCGAGAACGACTGCGACTACTGGCTTCAGTGTTCGGTTTGGACGGACGTCACCCCTCAGCCGCCGGCGATGATCACAGTCGGCCCCGGCATGAGCGAGAAGACTCAAATGATCGCCAACTCCGATCAAAAAGAGTTCAAGAGCTACGGCCTATGCCGGCGCAAATAGGCGGACGACGCGGCGGACCTTGTTCGGCCCCTAGCGCGCGGGAACGTCGCGCCCGAGTCGGCGCAACACCGCCTTGAGGTCCTCCCAGACGGGCTTCTTGAACTGCGGGCTTCTGAGCAAGAACGCGGGATGGTACGTGGGCATCACGGGAACACCTCTCCACTCACCCCAGATACCCCGCCACTTTCCGCTCGGGGGGACGCAACGCAAGTTCTCAGCGGCGCAGCGACCGAGTGCGACGATGACTTGGGGCGCCACGGTCTCGAGCTGAGGGACCAAGAAATGCGCGCACGCTGTCGCCTCCGTGGGAAGCGGCGTGCGGTTGTCCGGTGGCCGACACTTGACGACGTTGCAGATGTAGACGCCATCGCGATCGTATCCCATGGCGGCGATCATCCGATCGAGAAGTTGCCCTGCACGACCGACGAATGGAAGCCCCTGCTGGTCCTCATGGTAGCCCGGTCCTTCGCCGACAAAGACCAGATCGGTGTCGGGATTGCCACGCGAGAACACCGTCTGCTTCCGCTGCCGATGAAGCTCACACCGGGTGCAAGTCGTAGCCTCGGCCGCGAGCGTGAGGAGCCTTTCTTGCCGGTCCGCGCCCGAGGGAGCCTCCCGGTCGGGCAACCCCTGTCGGGTCGCCGGCGTCATGGGCATCGCGCCCGCGCTTGCGGGCTCCGCGGCGGGAAAACCAAAGCCGCCGACCGCCTCTTCCCAGCGAAGAAGCTCGGCTGCACCTGCCGCGATCGCGGCAAGCTCGTCTTGGGGATCCCGGCCCACGCCGGCGAGTATATGCCGGTTTCGTTGACTTGGCGTGCGGGCGGTCGTTAAGCTCGGATCTCGGGGGGTTTCAGGGTATGTCACGGGCTCGCGTTCTCGCTATTGGCGACACCCACATCGGGATGAAGCGCACGCACAACGAGGACAGCTTCATGGTGGCGGACGAAGACAGCCTCTACGTCGTCGCCGACGGGATGGGCGGGCACGCCTCGGGCGAAGTCGCGAGCAAGATGGCTATCGAAACGCTTCGGGAGTTCTTTCGCTCGACCAGTGCAGACCCTGAAGCGACTTGGCCCTACAAGATGGACAAGTCCCGGGGCTATGAGGAGAACCGGCTGATCACCGGGATCAAGCTCGCGAATCTGCGCATCTACGAGACGGCTCAGAACGATCCCCAGATGCACAGCATGGGAACGACGGTCGCCGGGATCCTCGTAGTCGAAGAAGGCGTGCTCATCGGCCACGTCGGCGACAGCCGCGTGTATCGCATCCGCGAAGGCAAGATGGAGCAGCTCACCAGCGACCACTCGCTCCTCAACGACTATATCAAGATGAAGCGGCTCTCGGAAGAAGAGATCGAGAACTTCCCACTCAAGAACGTGATCGTTCGGGCCCTCGGCATGAAATCGACAGTCAAGGTCGACACCGTCCTCGACCGCCCCGAGATCGGCGACGTCTACGTTCTGTGTAGCGATGGCTTGTGTGGTCCAGTGAGCGACGAGGGCATCCACCGGATCGTTCAGTCGCAGCCGGACCTCCAAACCGCGGCAAACCGTTTGATCGAGGAAGCCAATAGCAATGGCGGGCCCGACAACATCACGGTGGTTCTGGCGAAGGTCATGGGTCTCGCGTGATCGCCAGCCGGTGAGTTTCGGTGATCACTGCGTCCTGAGCCGACTCTTCGATCCTTGCGTTTGGCCAAACCACACATCGGCTCAATGAGGCGCCTTGGGCAAGGGTGACCCCTTCCCCAACGACCGAACTCCGAATCTTCGTCTCATCGACGCTGAGTTCGTCGGCCAGCAAGTTTCCACCGTGGGCCACGACCCCGGGCCAGGCGCGGGAACCTGAGGCGAGTTCGAGATTGACACGGTGATAGGCCTCGAGCGTGCCAAGATCGGCCCATGGTGAATCGTCGACTAGCCCGAGAACGGGCGCTCCGGAATCGACCCAGTGCCGATACGCATGACGAACGATGCAACCGGACTCCGGCAAGAACTCGCGTGCCTCGGACGACAGGATATGGACACCGGTGAACATCAGCTCGTCGAGAATCTCTGACGAGACCGGGGCTCCGAGGAGACGCCGTACCCAACCTTCTTGGTCGATCCCCACCGCCCCGAAACGTGACGGGTCTTGGGTCCGTCGCAGGATCATCGTGGCGATCGCACCTCGCTCGTGATGGAGGTCGATGGCACGGCGGAGGTCTGGCGCAAACAAGGTGTCGCCGTTCATGACGACCACCGACGACGAAGGTGACGCGAAGAGGGACCAGGCCCGTCGAATCCCGCCGCCAGTGCCAAGCAGGGTCGATTCCCGAGAGAACCTCAGATCGAGGCCGCTGGGCGCGTAGGCCCGAAGAATCCCCTCGACGAGCTCCGGCAGCGGGTGCGTATTGGCGACGATGGAGCGGTATCCGGAACGCCACAGGTGATCGATGGCGAATCCCGCAAGTGGTCGATTTGCCACCGGAACGACCGGCTTCGGGAGGGTCTCCGTGAGCGGGCTGAGGCGCGTCCCCAATCCAGCTGCTAAGAGCATGGCCTGCACGACGTCATCCTAAGCGCGGCTGACATTCGCTCCAAGCAATGTGGCCCTGTAGAGTCGGCCATGGCATCCAAGTGAGTGGGGTTATGAAGACCATCCTGTTGACCGGCGCGGCCGGCTTCATCGGAAGCAACACAGCCACGGCACTCCTTCGCCGGGGTGACCGCGTCGTCGGCATCGACAACCTCAACGACTACTACGATCCTGCTCGTAAAGAATCGAATCTAAAAGAGATTCGCGACGAGGCGCCCGATCCCGAGAAGTTCTCGTTCTCCCGGATCGACATTCGTGACGAGGCGGCGATCGAGGCGCTCTTCCAGGAGCACCGCTTCGATTCGATCGTCCATCTGGCGGCGATGGCGGGCGTGCGGGCATCGATCGACGACCCGAAGCTCTATCTCGACGTCAACCTCGGGGCGACGCTCAATCTGCTGCAGGCCGCCCAGCGCCACGGTCAACCCCTGTTCGTCTTCGCGTCGACCTCCTCCGCATACGGGGTGACCGAGCTAATTCCCTTCGTCGAGACCGACCACGCGGACCGCCCGCTTGCGCCCTACCCGGCCAGTAAGCGCGCGGCCGAGCTCCTCGGTCACGCGTATCATCATCTCTTCGGCCAGCACTTCACGGCGCTCCGTTTCTTCACGGTCTACGGGCCCCGCGGCCGGCCGGACATGATGGCGTACAAGGTGCTCGACAACATTTTTCGCGGGACGCAAGTCCCTCTGTACAACGGCGGTCGGATGCACCGCGACTGGACCTATGTGGACGACATCGTCCAGGGCGTATTGGCCGCGGCCGATCGACCGCTTGGCTACGAAGTGATCAACCTTGGCCGAGGTGAGCCGATTCTTCTTTCGGACTTCGTCTCGCTGATCGAGGATCAGGCCGGGCGTGCCGCAACCCTCGACGAGCAACCCATGCTAGCGGCAGACATCGAATACACGTTTGCCGATATCTCGAAGGCTCGAGCCTTGCTCGACTATGACCCAAAGACCAGCGTGAAGGACGGTGTCGCTCAGTTCTTTCGTTGGTACCGAGATGTCGTCCTCGAGGATGAACCGGCATGAACCGTTTCCTCTCCCGCACCTCTCAGTTCGTCATCGACATCACCGTGTTGATGGTCGCCTTCTTCCTCGCGACGATGTTGCGCTTCGATTGGAACGTCCCGCTCGACCGATGGCGGTCGCTCTTCGTGGTGATGCCGTACGTGGTTCTCCTGCAGTACACGTTTCTGTCGACGTTCGGGATCACACGCTTTTCGTGGCGCTACATCAGCCTCCGAGACGCGGTTCGCGTGTTCGTTGCGATGGCCTTCGCAACGGGCTTGCTGGTGATTCTGCGACTTGCGAGCCCGCGACTCGCCGTGGACTTTCCCATCGCCCGCTACGGCATCGTTCCGCTCGGCGTCCTGCTTGGAGACTTCGTCCTCGCGTTCACCGGGCTCACCGGGGTGCGTGCGTTGAGGCGAATGCTCGGCGAGCGTATCGCCTCTCAAAAGCACCACGACGGTTCCGAGACGCGTGTCCCAACCCTGCTGGTCGGTGCTGGCCAGGGGGGCGTGCTGGTCGCGCAGGAGATCGCGCGGAGACCGGACCTTGGGATCGAACCTGTGGGTTTCATCGACGATGACCGCGTCAAGCAGGGCGCCGTCATCCACGGGCTGAAGGTTCTCGGCGGGACCGGCGACCTTCCCCGCCTGGCGCGCGACCACGAAGCCACGCAGGCACTCATCACCATTTCCAACGCCCCCGGAACCGCGATCCGGCGGATCACCGAAGCGTGCACCGACGCTGGGCTGACCGCCAAAATCGTTCCGGGCACGTACCAAATCGTCGGTGGCCGGGTCAATCTCTCTCGGATTCGAGACGTCGCCATCGAAGACTTGTTGCGACGAGAACAGGTCCGGCTCGATACGGAATCGGTGGCCGAGGTGATTCGGGCGCAGCCTGTCATGGTGACCGGCGCAGGCGGGAGCATCGGCTCCGAACTCTGCCGTCAGGTGGCCGCCTACCGCCCATCCCGGTTGATCCTCGTCGAACGCTGCGAGAACAACCTCTTCGAGGTGCACAGTGAGCTTCGAGCTCGGTTTCCAGACCTCGAACTCACCCCCGCCATCGCGGATATCACCGATCGGCCTCGGATCACCGAAGTGTTTCGGACGCACCGTCCGCTGATCGTCTTTCATGCGGCAGCCCACAAGCACGTGCCGATGATGGAGTGGAATCCCGCCGAGGCCGTCAAGAACAACATCCTTGGCACCCAGATCGTGGCGGACCTCGCGGATAGTCTGGCGGTCGAACGCTTCGTGATGATCTCGACCGACAAAGCGGTGAATCCGACCTCGATCATGGGCGCGACCAAGCGAGCCGCGGAACGGTACATCCAAGCCGTATCGAAAGACAGCGCGACGCATTTTGCCACCGTCAGGTTTGGCAACGTGCTCGGCTCGGCAGGAAGCGTGATCCCGATCTTCCGAAAACAGATCCGCAACGGTGGCCCGATCACGGTGACCCATCCAGACATGACCCGTTACTTCATGACGATTCCCGAGGCGGTTCAGTTGGTCACCCAGGCAGCCGCCCTGAGCCGCGGTGGCGAGATCTTCATCCTCGACATGGGGCAACCGGTGCGGATTCTCGACCTGGCGCACGACCTGATCCGCCTGAGCGGCCTCGAGCCCGACAAAGACATCGAGGTGCGCTTCACCGGGGTTCGCCCAGGCGAGAAGCTGTTCGAAGAACTCTCGACCGCGAACGAAGGCATTCAGCGCACCGAACACCCCAAGATCTTCGTGGGCACGCATGCTCCCGGGGACCCGCAAGCACTTCGACAGGCGCTGGCAGACGTCGTCGAGAACACCGACTCGACGGCCGCCGGTATTCGAGCCGCGCTCGAGCGCGTGGTACCAGAGTTCAAGAGCACGGCCGCGACCGAGGCCGATAGCGAGCCACCGACGAGGACGAGCAGCCATGCGGAGCTTCGACCGTCGAAGCCCATGGGGTCTTTGTGAGAGTACTCGTGACAGGGGGAGCGGGCTTCATCGGAAGCCACGTGGCCGAGGCTGCAGTCGAGGCCGGCCATGAGGTCCTCATCGTCGATGACCTCAGTACCGGGCGCGCCGAAAACCTACCCAGCGGGGCAGACTTCCAGTCTTTGGACATCCGGGCTCGCGATCGGCTGTTGGCATTGGCCTCGGAGTTCCGTCCGGACGCAATCAGCCATCACGCCGCCCAGTCGAGCGTGTCGGTGAGCGTGCGTGACCCCGAGCTCGATGCCGATGTCAATGTGCTCGGTTCGCTGAATGTGGCCGGCGCCGCGAAGGCCGCGGGGAGTCGGCTCGTCTTCGCGAGCACCGGGGGCGCGCTCTACGGCGAGGTTCGCGAGGGGACCCTCGCCGGCGAGGAGTCTGCGCCTCAGCCGCTCAGTCCGTACGCCTGCGGGAAGGCGAGTTTCGAGCACTACCTCCGGGCCTTCGGCGACGCTGATGGGCTCCGCTATACGATTCTTCGCTACGGCAACGTTTACGGACCGCGGCAGGACCCTCACGGCGAGGCTGGGGTCGTCGCCATCTTCCTGAGGCGGCTCCTTCGCCGCGAACCGATACAAGTCAATGCGCGTGAAGTTCGAGGCGATCAGGGATGCGTCCGCGACTACGTGTTCGTTCGGGACGCCGTTCGCGCCAATCTCGCCGCGTTCGAGGGAGCGCTCGACCGGCGGAAGATCAACATCGCGACCGGCGTCGGCACGTCCACACGCTCGCTCGCGGAGCGGCTCGCGGCCCTGGTCGACGAACCCGCGATCATCAACGATGGCGCCCATCGGGCCGGAGACCTCGGCCGCTCGGTGCTCGACCCGGCCGTCATGATCTCGATCCTCGGGGAGCCCACACCCCTGGCACAAGGGCTCGAGGCCACGACCGAGTGGTTCCGAACCGAAGAGGGGTTGGCATGACCGAGCGAGTTGCCGTCATCGGCCTTGGCTACGTGGGCCTTCCCGTCGCCCTCGCTTTTGCACGAGAGTTCGAGAACACGGTCGGGTTCGACATCTCGAGCGAGCGCATCGAAGCCCTTCGCGCGCATTCCGATTGGACGCGTGAGGTGAGCGCCGAGGAGCTCCAAGCGACATCGCTTCAGCTCACCAGCGATCCGGCCGATCTGCGCGGCTGCACCTTCTTCGTCGTGGCGGTGCCGACACCCATCGACGGTGACCGTCGTCCGAACCTCGACCCGCTCGTTTCGGCGACGAAGATCGTCGGGAGCGCGATTGCGCCGGGCGCGGTAATCGTCTTCGAGTCGACCGTGTACCCGGGTGTCACCGAGGAGCGCTGCGGGCCGATCCTGGCCGAGGCGTCCGGCCTGACGCAGTCGAAGGACTTCAAGCTCGGATACTCGCCGGAAAGAATCAATCCAGGGGACACCGAACACACCTTCGAGAAGATCACAAAGGTGGTTTCCGGCGAGGACTCAGAGACCCTCGATCGCGTTGCCGCCGCCTACGAGCGGGTGGTCGAGGTGGGGGTGCACAGAGCGTCATCGATCAAAGTCGCGGAGGCCGCCAAGGTGATCGAGAACACGCAGCGGGACCTCAACATCGCGCTGATGAACGAGCTCGCGCTGATCTTCGACCGTCTCGACATACGGACCCAGGACGTCCTCGAAGCTGCCTCCACGAAGTGGAACTTCTTGCCGTTCTCACCCGGACTAGTGGGCGGTCATTGCATTGGCGTCGACCCCTATTACCTGACTTCCAAGGCAGAGTCGGTTGGCTACCATCCGGAAGTGATCCTCGCAGGGCGTCGCATCAACGATGACATGGGTCGATACGTCGCCAAACGGATGATCAAGCTCCTTCGGCAGCATGGCCACGCGATCAAGGACTCCCGGGTCGGCGTCTTGGGTCTCACGTTCAAAGAGAACGTGCCGGATCTTCGGAACAGCCGTGTGCCGGACATCATCGAGGAGCTTCGGGACTACGGCGTCGAACCTCTGGTCCACGACCCACTGGCCTCTCCCGAGGAGGCCGGCCGCATTTACGGGATCGACCTCCGCCCTTGGGATGCGTTGACCGACCTCGACGGCATCGTCGTGGCAGTGCCGCATCGGTACTATCTCGACCAACTCGATCGAATCGTCGGCTCGGTCCGTCGAGATGGGGTTTTCGTGGACGTGAAGTCGGTCGTCGACCGAAAGCAGCTGCGCGACGACATCCGGTACTGGAGCCTCTGAGCGTTCAGAAGAGGCGCTCCGGGACGAAGATGATGTCCCCAGCCGCGACCTCGATGTCGGCCGCCTGACCCCGTGTCACGCGCTCGACCGGAACCCGGTAGCGCACCGTCTGGCCGTCGACTCGACGAGTGACGACCGTTCCATCGCGGTCGGCTAACGAGGAAAAGCCCCCGGCCATGCTGATCGCCTGAACGACCGTCATACCAGGCGCGAGTGCGAAGGCACCCGGCTCCGCCACGGCACCCACGACGCTGATGCGCTTGGACGCGTAGTTCTCGACGTACACTGAGACGTGGGGTTCTTTGAGCATGTCCCGCTCACGAAGTTCGGTCTGGAGCTTGTCTGCAACTTCGGTCGGCTCGAGACCTGCGACCTGAACCGCCCCTATCAACGGAAAGTCGATGGTGCCGTCTGCGGCGACCTGATGTTCGCCCGAAAGCGAGTCCTCGCCGAACACGCGCACCGAGAACACGTCGCCGGGCGACAGCGTCGTGTCTTCGGTGGCAGGCGGCGGGACCTCGGTCACTTGGACGTTGCGCTTCGCGCAGCCTACGGCGAATGCGCTCGATGTGGCGAGGGCGACGACTAGTAGAAGACTCGAAGACCGATCCATGCTTGGACTTTCTGATACTGCGCGGTCGGATCGACGAGCGGCCCGATGCCGATGAACTGGAAATTGGTGAAGTCGGCCAGGTAGGCGACCTCGGCGAACATCGAGATCCACGAGCGGAACCGATACTCCCCCCAAAGCGCCACACGAGTACGGATCCCCTCGCGTCGCGGTTCGGTGCCGACGAACGCGCCGTCAGGGCGCAACGCAAGCCCGCTCTTGTCGAACGAGACCCACGAACGGACTCCAACCACCAGCGCTCCCGCGGCGGTGAACGTCGCGTTGAGGTGTAGACGGTTGAAGCTGATGAAGTTTCCGATGAACGACGGCACGGTGTCGCGGGTATACCCGCCATCGAGCTTGATGGTCGGCCTGGGGGTCCAACCCAACTCGACCCGCGCCGTGACGTCGTCGAAGTCTTCGAGCGCGTCGTACAAGCCGGCCGTGTATCCGACAAACGCAGCCAGTGACAGCGTGTTGGTCAAGGCGCCGTTGTAACCGATCTGGCTCTTCACCCGATTGTTGTCCGACAGGGCGGTCGGCGACAGGAAGACGAGCTCCGGGTTGACGTAGTCTTGATGGGCATACTCAAACTCGTACACGATCGCGGAGCTAGGAAAGAACCGCCAGCTCAGTTGCGCGGGAACGCGGTGCGTGAGGTTGTCCGCGTACTGGTAGAGCTGCGAATCGAAGAACACGAACGAGTTCCTGTAGCCGACCCTTCCCTCGAGGACTTCGCTTCGGCTGCGGACGACGAAGTCGACGCCGGCGTTGTTGGTGTTCAGGCCGTAGCTGGTGGTCTCTCCGACCAGGACGTTCGGGTCCGAGAAGGGCTGCACGGTTCGGCGGAACCGGTCGTAAAGCTGCAAGGAAAATACGCGCGACGGGTTGTACGCGAAGTGGAAATGAGCGTCTGCGGCGACGTTGTCTCGAACCCTGTCGTTGAAGTAGTGCAAGTACTGTGCGCCGAGTCCGCCTCGGAACGTGATCTTCTGAGGCTCAGGTTTGCTGTCTCCCTGAGCTTGGCGTTGCGGGCCTTCAGTTGCAAAGTCCAAGTAGCCGGTCAGGCGGAGGATGAACGAGTCCTCGGTGTTGGTGTCTTGCAGGAACACGTTGTTGTCGTAGCCCCCCTCGATGGCGAGGCCGGGGTGGAGCACAAAGCGGCCGGCCTTGAAGCCCGGGCCTTCGTTGGCGGCGCGGTCGGTCAACGGCTGCGCGAGCCCGGTGCCCGACAGACACAACGTGGTCGCAGCAAAAACAACGCCAAGCTTTAGGCAGCGGCCCATCAACTCAATCCCCCTCCGCGCGACCGCATTGGGCCTGGACTCAGGTCACACCGCTGACAGGCGGGGGGATGTACGGAATAGGCGGGACGACAACCGGAGGCGTCACCGCTGGGTCCGCGCTGGGTGCGAATAGATCGACCTCTTGCCTCACTTTCGTGTCTCCGGTGTCGAACAGATCTTGGCCAACGCACTGGTTGGCCGCCTGCTGGAGCATCTTGAACTTTTGGGAGAGGACGCCGATCACAGCGAACTCGTGATTGCGGCTCCCCGTGTCGTTGGCGCGGATGGCATCGTCGAGAGCCGCTTGGCGCCGCTTCATGTTCTGAAGGTTGGCGTTGCACTGCGCCAGCTTGTCGTCGAGGCAGGTGGCCCGAATGATGTCTTTTTCGCTCTTGGCGCTCTGAAGCGCTTGTCCTTGGGCGTCGCAGGTCGCCCCTGCCTGGGCGACAGCGGCTTCCGTGGCCTCTTGCTGCTGGGTTGCGGTCAGCGCCGCGGGGCCCCCCTGGGCGCTCACGGAATCGACCCGAACGACGTCCACCGTCGCATCACCGCTTTGGGCGATCGCATAACCGAGACCACTGCTGGCCAGCAGCACCCCCAAGCTCACGCGTGCGATCCGAGTAAACATCAACGATCCCCTCAACTTGCGCCGATTATACGCTCCACCCATCTCAAGTCAATTCAGCCAAGATACAGTTAAGCGGCAATTTTGCCCTTGCGCCACAAAAGCTAGTTCTGAGGCTGGAAAACAAAAGGATAGCGGAAAGTCACGCTTCCGCCCTCGGGTCCCGGGTTGAACCGGAAGCGGCTGATGGTCCGAGTCACGCAATCTGCCACCGCGGGGCTCCCCGTAGTGTTCTCGCTGGCCTTGGCGCCGGTCACGTTGCCGCGCTCCTGAATCGTAAAGGTGACTGTGACCTTCCCGGCGAGCCCTGGGTTCTTCCGGAGCTCCGACTCATAGCAGCGCGTGATCGATTTGATGCGCTGCTTGATCTGCCGCTGCACGAGGGCCGCGTCGAAGTCGCCCGATCCGCCGACGTCTCCTCCGCTACGGAGCCCCACATTGCCCCGGACAGCCCTCTCTTTGACCGCCGAACCTTCCTTCGCCGCCTTCCCCGCACCCTTGGAGGCCTTCAGGGAACCGAGCCCAGCCTGCTGGCCACTTCCTCCTCCGGTCCGCGTCCGGAGGGTACCGGTCTGGCTCTTCGTCGCAACCCCAACGCCGGAGGCTTGCGCCAACACGTCGGCAGCGTTTCCGGTCACCGCCCCACCCGCCAGGACGTCGCTCAACGCGCCGCCATCACTGCCAAGCGCGCCGAGGAGCATCGCTTCGGCCTGTGCCGCCGCCTCCTCGGCGATGCGCGCGCGTGCTTCGGCACTCACGACTGGGCTCGGCGCCGGCCCTGGGGCTTCCTTCGGCGCCGCCTTGTCGGGAGCTCGTTTCTCAGGTTTGTCGTCCTTGGCGGGTTTCTCCGCGTCGGCTTCTTCTTCGGCGTCGCCGACCTCTTCCTCGACTTCAGGGGGTTCGACGGGGGCCTCGAAAACCAACCGTGCGAGCGTCTCCGGAACCTCCTGCGATGCCTGCTCGACCTCCCAGTCGGCGTTCTCCAGGTAGATGATCGTCCCGAAGAACATCATGTACGAGAAGATCACCCAAGTCGTGAAGGTCCAGTCGATGTTCTTGGCGAACCCTCGCTGTACTGCGGCCGGGAGCTGGGGCTTCGGCGTGATCGGCGGCGCGGTCACGAACTCAAAGAAGACCGTGAAGTCCCCGATCCGGATGTTGCCGCGCGAAGTCTCTGCGAGCTTGATTTGGGCGTGCGTGCCAGCGTCTCGGGCTGCGCCCGTCTCTCGAAGGTGCTCGAGCCGCTGCACCCCACCAGGAAGCGCCACCTTCCCGCGCATGTCGTTGGTGAAGTTGAGGATGTAGTCGTCGCCGACCAGCTGGAACAGCTCAAATCGGGATTCGAGCTTGGGCGGTAGGGTGCCGGACTTGAGGATCAGGTGGTTCTTTGCGGCGGTGCCGATCGATACGGTTTCGCGGCGCCTCACGATACGCTCTTCGACGATCTTCTTGTCGCGGAAGAGGCCGATGCGCAGCACCTTGGGGCCACTCTTGCGCCCAGGAACGGCCTGCATCGCCATCGTCATGGCGCCTGGCTTGGTCGAAGGAGGTCGGCTGCGTGGCTCGGTCATTAGAAGGGTTCCTCTTGCACGCTTCGAATCACGTCGCGCAGGAAGGTCGTTCGAAGTTCGAGCACCTCGTACCCGAGGTTCGAGCGGTTGAGGATATAGAATGCGTTGGGCTTCTGGACGCGACCCTCGATGACGATTTCCTCAAGTTGAATCACGCGGGGCTGGCGCTTTTTCTGCTGAGCCTGCGCCCTTGCTCCGGTGGCGTACGCCGACAACAGGATCGACAACACGAAGATGCCCGTGAACATCGCGCGGAGCGCTTGGCGTGCTTGCATGGTCATGGTGTGGCGTCCTCCCGCGCGCCCCGCTCCGCTTCGCGAGCCGCCCTCTCCCTGTCGCGTTCCATCCTCCGCTTCGCACGTTGGATCATACGGTCCAGGTCACGCAAGTATTCCCCTGATGGATCGTCCCGCCCGAGCCGAGGCCCCATCTGGTTCCGGTAGGTCTGGAACTCCTTCTTGGACTTCTCGAGGGCCGGTATCTCGTCGAGACCCGGGAACTCCGCCCCTGCCGACAAGTAGAGCAGACCGAGCCCAAAATGGGCTTCGGGGAGCTTCGACTCGAGCTCGAGCGCGCGCAGGTACGATTGCTGTGCGTCGGTCCACCGTTCGAGGGCGCGGTACGCGTCACCGAGGTTGACGTGGACGGCTGGCAAGGTCGGCACGAGTTGCTGGGCGGCCTCGAAATGCGACGCCGCGGCCTCGTAGTTGCCGCCCGCCAGGAGCTGGACGCCGAGCGCCATCCTGGCTTCCGCGTAGTCGGGGCGGAGCGCCACTGCGCGTTCGTAGGCTTCGAGCACCTCGCGGAGCTTGCCGGGCTCGTCCTTGAGCTGTTCGCCGAGGAGGTAGTGGAGTTCGGCGACGTTGGGATCAACCGCCAAGGCCTGGGCCAGGATCGAGTCGGCGAGCTCGTCCCTCCCCTGAGCGCGACTCGCCTTCTCGAGGGCGATCAAGGCCGGGACAAACCGCTCGTCGCATTTGAGGGCGCGCCTCGCCGCCAACCAGGCTTCTTCGTACCTTCGTGCCTCGACCAACACCTCGGCGTAGAGGGCTTGGATCTCCAGGTTGGTCCTGTAGTCGTTGGCGATCGGCTCGACGATGGCGACTGCACCCTTGGCGTTGCCGCGACGAAGGTCGATGATTGTGAGCCCGCGAGCGGCCGGCTCGTAGTCTGCCAATGCCTCGAGAGCGCGCCGGTAATAGGCGAGCGCTTGCCGTTCGTCCCCGGCTCGGTCCGCGAGCACGCCGAGGTTGTACAAGGCGGGGTACGCCGCAGCGTCCTTCTTGATCGCATCTTTGAAGTATCCCTCGGCGGCGGACACGTTGCCGTTGTCGAGTTCGCGGACGCCGCGGTCGAAAGACTTGCGGGCCTTGGAGGCCATCGCCGGCCGCGCCGGACGTCGACACTGCTCGGCGCGAGTTGCGCCCCAGGGGCTCTGCGCGTCGGGTGCGTTCGATTCGGCTACGGCGTCACCGACCTGAGATCCCGGCGGCGATCCCGGGGCCGTGGTCGAAGTCGGTCCGGGGGACGACTCCCCGCCGGTCGTCTCTTCGGCGTTCGGTTCCGTCGTTTCGCCGCCTTGGCATCCAAGGGTCAACAACGAGAGTGCCGCCACGAGTCGAACGAGCCTACCCATCACGGAGTCTCCTGCTTGATTGCCGGCGGAGCCACGCCGGGTCGAATCTCCATCGGCCTGCCGCGCGGGGACCTCGCGAACTCCCCTGGCGTGTACCCTTGGAAGGTTCGGTCTCGCGCCTGGGCCTCGGCGATGCACTCTGCGATGCGCTCGTCCCCGTATGCCTGTAAGCGGTCGATCGCGGTTTGGGTGTACTGGTCGTCGAAGCTTCCTGCGCGGGCGGCTCGTGCTGCCAACGCGTAGCGCGCCACGGCGAAGCACTCGATGGGCCGAACCTTCTCATCGAGCAGCTGACGCACTCGGTCTTCGACCTCGAGGCGAATGTCCTCGCGGTCATACTCGTCGAGCTTTCGAAGCTGTTTTTGCATGTCGAGCGGCATCGCGAAGGGCGCGTTCAAGACGGCCCGCGCCAGGATCTCATAGGTCCTTCCTTGCCGTACAAACGACGCGATCGTCCAGCGGGGTCTTCGGTACTCGAGGACGGGCTCGTAGCCCTCGACGATCGACTGGGCCTCGGCGCTGCCTTGGTCGATCTGCTTGGCCAAGGTGCCGGTGTAGCCCTCCATCGTTCGGGGTCGGCCGACCTTGATCTCGTACTCCTCGAAGTCGTCGATGCGACCGTCGGCCAGAATGAAGCGCGCCTCTGCGGCGTAGCCCGCCGCAACCGAACCGGCGGGCTGGCCGGTCCGTTCGAACGCCTTGGTTACGTCCAGGAGGGCAGCCCGGTATTCACGGTTCCGACCCCGCGCCTTCTCGGATTGGGCGATGCGCCAGTACGCCTGGACCACCAACTCTCCGGCCTGGTCGTCGTTCCCATACGCCGCGATGAAGTTGCGCATGCCTCCGATGGCCTCTGCGTAGCGCCTCTGCCGATAGGCCATCTCGCCGATTCGGTAGAGGGCCGTACGCTTCACCTCGGGATCATCGACCGTCTCATAGACGCGTCGATAGTACTTGGTGGCCTCTTTGTACTGCTGGAGCTGCTCCAGCATGATCGCGGAGTTCACCAAGCCGTCTGCGCGCTTCTGCTGAACGGCAGGGTCGGTCGAACTCGCGAAGCGCTGGGAGTCCGCGAGGACCCGGTAGTTCTCGACGGCCCGATCGAAATCGAAGTACCGAGCAGCGTTGTACGCGAGCTTGAAGTGCGCGTTGGCGAGGATCGCATCGAGGCTTTGTTGCTCCTCGGGATCTTCCGCCTCGCGGGGACCCACCTCGTCGATAATTCGCTGGTACAGGGTTCCTGCAGACTCGTAGCGATTGGTCGCCTCGAGCGCAAGGGCGGCGTACTCGAGTGCGATCGGGGCCTGCTTGTCGTTCGGGTTGGCATTCACGGCGCTCAGCAGCATCGTGGCGGACTGCTCGTAGAGTGCCTGCTGCTCGGCCCCGCTGGCCTGGCCCGCCTGGCGGTAGACCTCGAGCGCGTCTTGATACACGAGGGCGTTGAGGTCGGCTCCCGCCCGGCAAATCGGCTGTTCTCGGTTGGCGGCCTTGCTGCAGTCGATCGCGGCAGAACCGGCCGAGAACGTGCACCCCCGTTCCTGGATATCGGTCGCGAGGCGTCGGATCTCGGCGGAATCCTCTTCGGCGACCGCCATCGCACGTAGGTTCTCCCAGGCGACCCGGCCCGTTGCGTCAGCTTCGGGCCCTGAGCAACGCTCCTCGTAGATCCGGGTGAATCGAGACTTCGCCTGTGGCCAGTAGCCGTACCAGTAGAGAAGCAGCGCGTTGTTGTAGTCGTAGGCGGGTCGCACCCCTTCGACGTCACGCGTCGGACCGACACGGCTGAGATAGATCTCTCTCGCCCGCGCAAGGCGCTGCACCGTCGAAGGCATCGCCACCGGGGCGACCGTAGGCGGCTGTCCGACAGGCGGAGGCGCGTCTTCGCGGACGACCAAGCGTCCCTCCTCGACGTCGCGGTCCGAGATCCGCTTGAGCGATTCGACGACCCGGCGAGCGGACTCCGACATGTACGTGTCGTCGACGTTCGAGTCTCGCACCTCGGCGTACTCGGTGGCGGCCTGCTCGTAGTCCTCGGACCAGTAGAGCGTGTCGGCGAGATTGTAGTTTAGCTCGTACCCCTGGGGGTTGTTCGGATAGCGCTCGAGGTACTCGCGATAGGCGGTCGCCGCGAGTGCGTACTCGCGTTGGGCGTCGCGGCAGAGGCGGACGTTGCGCTCTTCCACGCACTGCTGCCGGAGTCGCTGTGCGCGGGAGTGGTGATGGATGGCCGTCACGATGAGCGCGTTCTCTGCAAGCTGCTCGGCGTTCTGTTGTTCGCGGGGGTACTCCATGTTGGCGTTCCACCACGGGCTCCCCTGGACGTACTCGGTCAACTCGCCCCGCGTCGCGATCGCTTCGTCGAACTCGTTGTGCATCTGGTGTGCCACGGCGACGTCGTTGAGCACTTCTGGCGCGCGCGGGTGGTTCGGCCACTTTCGGAGGGCGAGGCGCCACGCCGCGATCGCCTCGGGATACTTGGCTTCGTCGAAGTACACCTGGCCAAGTTGGAAATAGACCTCCGGCGTCCAAGCCCGATCTTGAGGCATCAGGCTGGCGTCCTGGATTCGTTCGATCCCGGTCGCCTGACCTTCGAGCCGGTCGGCCACCTGGTTCTCGTTCCAGTCGTCGTAGGCAAATGCAATGCCGAGATACTCGATCGCTTCGGGGCGAAGCTCAGATCCCGCCCTTCCTGTCTCTCGCTCCGCGTCATCCGACCACTGAACGAGCTTCGAGAAGTTTCGAATGGCCTCGGGATAGCGGCTTGCCCGGTAGTAGGCCCAGGCGACCTTGTAGAGGGCGAGGTTGTAGTTTCGATCTTCAGGGTCTTCGAGAATTCGGTCGTATGCGGCGATCGAAAGATCGAGTGCATTCTCGCCACCGAAGTCGTCGAAGTGGTACTCGCCGATCCGAAACCAGGTCTCGCTCACGAAACGGGCATCGGGCGACGTCGGTTCGCACCCCTCGTAGGGATCGACGAACGCGCCTCCCACGTTGGCACCGAGCGGCCGTCCGTCGAGGGTGAGCGCTGGGTACTTCGCAAGCTCGGCCGAGGAAGCCCCGAGAGGCGGCGGGCGCCAATCCGGGTCGTAGTCGTACTTGTTGTCGCAGACGAGGGCGAGCCAGGCCGCGACGGCCTCCTCGGGTCGACCCGACTCGTTCAGGGTGTAGCCGATCAGATAGTAGACCCCGTCCGAACGCTCGTAGTTGGGGAAGCGGCGCGCGAGTTCCTTGTAGAGTTCGATCGTCGGGTTGAAGTCGGGGGATGCCGGTAGATTGTCCTCCGCCGTCAGGTCCCCAGCCTCGCGTGCCGCCTGCGCCTCGTCGTAGAGGTCTTGGAACTCGACGGCGCTCTCCTCGAAGTACAGCTCGCCGAGCCGGAACATCGCGTCGGGCGTGTAGCCAGGCTCGTTGGGATAGGCCTCGATGAAGCGCTCGAACGCCTCGATCGCCTCACGTCGAGCGTCGTTGAACGCTTGGTCCTCGGCCTCGATCTGAACCCCATACCAACGGTCGCGGGCGCGTCGTTGCTGGAGGTACTCCCGGCGCACCAAGGAGGTGACCGTGTCTCGGAAAGTTCCCCCACTCTCCGAGAAGCGTCCGACCTCTTCCTCGAGCTGGCGGAGCGCATCGAGCTGCGCCGCGGTCGGCGAAGGTCGTTCGTCGACGACGCGCTTCTTCGTGTCCTGAAGAAAGGGCGGGAGGGTCGTATCGGTCGCGCCCTCCCAAGGGGTGGCGTCAACATCTTCGGTCCGAGGCGCGTCTCGATCCACGTCGGGCGCGCTCTTCTCTTCGGGCTCTTGGGCAACCGCGGTCGAGGTGCTTGCGCAGAGCGCCCCCGCAGTGAGCAGGACCAGAACCGCCGAACGTAGCCCGTTCATGGTTGCCCCTCATCGAGCTGGTCCATCACGTCGCGAAACTCGTCGTCGAGCGCTTGGATCTCACGCGCACGCTCGCGCGTCAGCGCATCGATCCGCAGGCGGCGGTCCTCTCGTTTCGCCCAGGCGACGTCGATCTTGCCCACGTCGGCACGGAGCACCAAGTCGTGAAACCGTCGGCGAATCCGTTGAAAGTTGAGATAGGTGACCGTCCCGACGACTTCCTCGGTCTCTCCTTCGAGGCCTTGGAGTGCGCGTCGGTACCGAACGAGGTTCCGGGTCTCGTCATCGACGATCAACATCATCCTCGAGACTCGTTTCTTCACCACCGCGTCGATCTCGGCATCGCGCTGGTCGAGCTTCGTCTCAATAGCGGCGATCCGTCCATGCGCGATGTCGAAGGCCGCGCCCCCGGAGCCGGTGATCTGTCGTTCTCGATCGACGATGTCGTTGAACTCCGAACGCTCGACGTCGTCCGCTTGATAGCGCTCGTCACCGACGCCGATGTGCAATCTGCCGACCTCGAGCTTTCGGCGAATCTGGACGAGTTGGTCCTCGTACTGAGCGATCTCCGCTTCGTGCTCGGCGAGTTGTGCCTCGAGCGCCGCTTGGTCGACTTTGTTGGGGTCGACTGCGGCCATGCCGTTCTTGGACGCCACGATGCGCGCCTCGAGGCCCAAAATTTCGACGCGTAGATCCTGCAGCTGGCGCTCGAGGGCGCGAAACTTGTCGATCTCCTCGAAGTCGCGCTCGACGAATTCCTCGGTATTGACCGGCATGGCCATGACACTGGCCTGAAGCTCACGGCGTCGCGCTCGAATCCGCTCGGCTTGGGTCGTTCGTTTCGCGTCGGTCAGCGCGTTCTCCTCGCCGTCGACGTAGGCCCCTCGGAGCCGCGCGAGCCGGTTGCGGAGGGCTGTCGTCCGCTCGCGCTGTCTTCGGAGGTCGGAGAAGACCGCAAGGCCGTTCGGGGCCGCGAGGACCGCCGTGACACGAGCGGCCAGCTCATCGGTCTCCTCGACGAGTCGCTTGGCTTCGCTCAGGTCTTCGAGGACGCCGAGGGCGCGTTCGTAATCTCCCTCGACTCGCACCCAAGCTCTCGCCCGTTCGGGAAGAAACGCATCAATGTCGAAACCCTCGAGGTTTTGCCTCACAAGGTCTCGAAAGTACTGCGGCAAATCAGGGTGATCGATTTCGGTCTGATCGAGTTCTGCGCGGATCGGCCCGAACTGTTCGCGGATTTCGTCGAAAACGTCTTCGGCCTCGTTGTATCGGGCGGCGCGTGCCAGCAACTCGCCTCGGAGGACTTTGCCGTCAGCGTTGAGCGGACTTGCCGGGGCGGCGATCGACAAGACTTCGAGTGCACGCTCCGCCTGGACCGCGTCGCCCATCGCGATGTAGGTCCAAGCCAGCTCGTAGAGGGCGACGTCGAAATCCGGGGAAGTCTGCGGGACCGCCCGATACGCGTCGACTGCTTGTTCGAGCTGGCCGGTTTCGTAGTAGACCCGACCCAAGGCCAAGTAGGTAAGCTCGACCACTTCGCTTTCCGCCTCGTTGAGGGGTTCGTGCCCGAGAACCGTCCGAAACGCCGCGATGGCGTCCACGTACTCCGCGCGAAGGATGTGAATCGTCCCGACGAAGTACTTGGCGCGAAGGGAGTAACTCGTTCCGCTTGGTATGGCGAAGAAGCCCGCCCTCGCCTGCTCGAGACGGGCCATGTCGATCCCGACGATCGGTTGGTCCGTCCGCGCGTTCATCACCTGGGTGATCGGGACGGCTCGATTGTAGAGATACTTGGCCCGGTAGTAGGCCGTGGTGACCGAGAGTCCGGCTGACGGCATGGCCTCGAGCTTCGCGAAATAGGCGTCTACCCCCCGAAAGTCCTGCGTGTTGATGGAGATCTGGATCAAGCGGCTCAATGCCGGCTCGACGAACGGCGTGAAGGCCGGTTCGGCACCCCGATCGATGACCTCTTCATAGCGCCGCTTCGCGCCGAGGTTGTCGCCCGCCAAGAAGAGCGATTCGCCGAGAAGGAACAGGGCCTCAGGATAAGCGCGATGGCCAGGGTCGTGTTCGACGATGTCGGTGAAGAGAATGGCCGCCCGGAGGTAGTCCTCGAGCCGAAGGTAGAGTTCACCGTCTGTGAGGCGCTCCTCGACGAACGTATCGCTCCGAAGTGTTTCCACGCGAACGGGTTGCCGAAGGAGCCTCTCGGCATCGGACTCGACGTCGCTGAGCTGTCGACCGAGTTGATTGAGGTCCTGGGCTTGGCCTTGGACGGGGCCCCATGACAACGCGACGACGCACAAAGCCGTCGCCGTCGCACAGAGGCTCTGGTACCTCCGAGTCAAACCGCACGCCCTTCCAACTTCCGGTGAGGGCGGCGATGGAGTCGCCCCACGGCGTCGCATTACCGATCGCCCTCACCCTCTGCGTCGGGGCGCGCTTGCCTCTCGATCCGCTCGATGTACCGGACCGCCGGACGCTCTTCGAGCGGTGTCGTGGGACCACCCTTTTCGTAGCCAACGACCACCACGGTGGCGACCCTTCCCTCGGGAACGGAGAAGTTGTAAGTCGACCGAACTTTGAACCGGTAGCCCTTCAGATACGAGAACACACCATAGCCGTGGCCGCGATACTCGAGGTTCACTGTGAGGGTGTGCTCGCCGGGGACGATGCTGCCGTTGTAGACCTCAAACTCCTTCTGTTCCCCGAGCGTTCCCTCTTCGTCGGCCTTGGTGAAGATCGGGGCGCCGTCGAGCGCGTAGGCCACCCGCACGAGCTTGAAACCGTCGGACATTCGGTTCTCATGGATGATGACCGCTTGGCCCCCCCCAACGACGCCTTCGAGTACCGTCTCCGCCAACAACGACAGTCGCGCTTTGGATCGGAAGATCTGTTCTTTCAATTCGTTGATGCGCTGCTCGAGGTCCCGAAGGCGGACCGCGTAGGTGCCGGCATCGATCGGTTCGGCGGCGGGCGGTGGAGACGGCTGGCTCGGCGCGGCCGAGCTGGCGCCGTCTGTGGCCTCCGGGCTCTGAACTTGCTGTTCACCGGTCTGTGCAACGCCGATAGCGGCGCTCACCGCTAGGCACGCCACAACGACAGTCAGCGCAACGATCCCGCGCATCGCGATTCCCCTCTAAGTGACCACCATCTGAAGCGAAATTGCTCCGCAGTGGCTCACGCGCTTATACCAAAGCGCCTCCGCCCGGGTCAATGAAGGTCACCCGGATGTGTCGTGTCCGACACCCCGAGAACTCGAGCGTTGTCATCCACTTGCGGGCGAAGACCCGAAAGCGCCGAGTGCCCTCTTCAGAATTAACGGGTCAGCCGGGCGAGGAGGCTCTGCCAGCGCGAACGCCGGGCAGAGGCCGGGCCTTCGGCGAGCCCTCGGGCTCGGTCGAGTGCCACGGAGAAATCACGGTGAACCTCCACCAGGTCGAGGTCGATGGCGGCTTCCCGGATCGCGGCCTGCCATCTCTCGTCGACACCAGAGAAAAGACAGACCCCGCCGAGCATCCGCACGACTTCGCCGGCAGAGGACAACGCGACCGCGCGCTCCCGACTCGCCTCGCCGAGCTGGGACACGTCCACGATGGCGATCTCGGACCCAGCCTCCAGCATCGCGCGCCCGAGGGCGTCGACTTGCTCGCGAATCACCTCCGGCTCGTGAGATCCGGTGAGAACCAGCGCGAAAACGTCTTGGTCGATCCTGATCGGACGCAAGTATCGCGTGGCCTCGAGCTCGTGCTGGAGGAGCACGCGTTCCTCTCGACCCATCACGAAGCCCTCGATCATGGCGGCGGCCGCGCGTTCCGAGAATCGCCGCGCGGGCATGGCACCGTCGTCCTCTGCCGATCGAAGCGCAAGGTGCACGATCTGCACCGCGGCGGTTGGCGTGAGGTCGAGGAGCGCCAGTCGTCGGCCGAGCAGCGTCAGGACCGTCAGGCACTCACGAAACTGGAACGACTCGTAGTCCCCTTCGGCACGCTCGCTCGCGGGCAGCTCCCGGAGCAAAGGGAGGAGCGGAGCCGTCTCCCGCACCACATCGTTAAGGTCGACTCCGCCGGTCGGCGGCTTCGTCCGTTCAAGAAGTGCGCGCAGACGTTCTTCGGGTGTTTCCGCATTCATCACGCGCGGTTGACTCTAACACTCTTTGTGGTGGGGGTTGTCCGCCGTGATATAGAACCGGAGATGGCAGCCACAATCCTGGTCGTCGACGACGAGAAGAACATCCGTCGAACGCTTCGGATGGTTCTCGAGGGAGCGGGCTTCCACACGCTAGAAGCGGAATCGGCGGAGGACGGCCTCGAGACGCTGCAAAGCGGTGATGTCGACCTGGTGATCCTCGATGTTCGTCTCCCAAAGATGAACGGAATCGAGGCGCTGTCGAAGATCCGGAGCCAGCCAGAAACGCGTCGTCTGCCGGTGTTGATGGTCAGTGGGCACACGTCGCTCGCCGAGGCCGTACAGGCCGTCCAGCTCGGGGCCACCGACTTCTTCGAGAAGCCGCTCGATCGCGACCGGGTGCTGGTGAGTGTTCGCAACGCCCTCAGGACTTGGCAGCTTCAGCGCGAGGTCGAGCAGCTCCGCGCCGACGTCGAACACCGTTACGAGATGATCGGCGAGAGCCCCGTCATGAGCAATCTCTTCGCGCAGCTCGAGAAGGTAGCACCCACGAGCGGGAGGGTCCTGATCACGGGCGAGAGCGGGACCGGGAAAGAACTGATCGCCCGCGCGATCCATCGCCTCAGTCCGCGCGCCGACAAAGCGTTCATCAAGGTCAACTGCGCGGCGATTCCCGCCGAACTGATCGAAAGCGAACTCTTCGGCTACGAGCGCGGGGCGTTCACGGGTGCGCAAGGTCGGAAGAAGGGCATGTTCGAGCTGGCCAACGAAGGCACCCTTTTTCTCGACGAGATCGGCGACATGAGTGCCAACGCGCAAGCCAAGGTGCTCCGCGCGCTTCAGAGCGGCGAGATCTCGCGGGTCGGGAGCGAGACTGCGATTGCCGTCGACGTTCGCGTACTCGCCGCGACCAACAAGAATCTCGAGATCGAGGTGCAGGAGGGTCGGTTCCGCGAGGACCTCTTCTTCCGCCTCAACGTCGTTCCGATCGAAAGCCCGCCTTTGCGGGATCGAAAGGGGGACATCCCACTGCTCGCCAAAGGGTTCCTTCGAGAGTTCTCGCTCGCCAACGGACTTCGTGAGAAGCCGATCGACGAAGAGGTGCTCACCGTGCTCGCCGAGCGGCCCTGGCCCGGGAACGTCCGGGAGCTCCGCAACGTTGCGGAGCGAATGGCGATCCTGAGCGGTGATCGAATCACCGTGGATGATCTTCCCGCGGAGGGTGTCTTGAGTGCTGGTCGGCGACAGGAGGCGGCCAGCGTGGCGATTCCCGCGCCCCAGGATGCCACCGGGGCGCGAATGACCCTACGGGACTATCGGAATCACGTGGAGAAGGAGTATATCCTCCAAACCCTTGATGAAGTCGGGTGGAACATCTCGAAGGCGGCCACCCTCCTCGGGGTCGAAAGGACCAATCTTCATAAGAAAATGCGGACCTATGGTATCCGTAGGGCAGAAGGATGATCCGCCGAACGATTCGACTGCTGTGGAGGGGAGCTGTCTTGGGGTTCTTGACCTACGCTTTCTTCTTCGCGCGCCTCGGCGAGCGGACCCCGTTTCAGCATGTCATGCGCATCGCTGCGACGAGCGAGGCTCAAGAGCTCGGTCACGAAATGGGCGTGGCCACGAACCGGATCACGGAGCACATCGGCAACCAAGTGCGAGAAGCCGCTGCGCCAGCGGACACGCCCGCGGTGCCTTCCGGCTCCGAGCAAGTCGCCGACCAGCTTCACGAGCTTCCGGGGCACTCGTACCAACGCGAGCCCCACATCGAAGCGGCACGCGCCGCCCAATGAGAAGTGCGCTGCCGGCCCGGCTCGCCCAAGCAGCGCGCGCTAGGGCCACTCGAGGTCGAGGCGTTTCATCTTTCGCCACAACGTCGTGGGGCTCAGGGCGAGCAGTTCCGCCGCCCGCTCCTTGTTGCCTGACGCCGCTCGAAGGGCGCGTACGATGGCGTCGCGCTCCGCTTCCTGAACGATGTCGGCCAGGGAGCGCTGCGTCAGGTGAGAGCTCCCGTTTCCGGAGTTCGGGACGATGTCGGTGAGTTGAATCTGGCCGTCGGGGGCGAGCGCCACGCCTTGTTCGATGAGGTTTTCGAGCTCACGTACGTTGCCTGGGAAGTCGTAACCGACCAGGTACTCGATGACGCCCGGCCCGACGGACGCGCGTCGGCCCATCTTCTTCCCGTACTTCTCGAGGAACGTCTCGACGATCGGGGCGATGTCCTCTTTGCGCTCCCGAAGCGCCGGAAGTTCGAAACGCGCGACATTGAGACGGTAGTAGAGGTCCTCGCGAAAGCGTTTCTCCTCGATGAGCCGACGAAGGTCTTGGTTGGTTGCGGCGATGATTCGCGCGTCCACCTTGATCGGTTTGTTGTCTCCGAGGCGCCGAATCTCGCCCTCCTGAATCGCACGAAGGAGCTTCGCTTGAAGCGAGGGCGGAGTCTCGGCGATCTCGTCGAAGAAAAAGGTCCCGCCGTTCGCCTCCTCGAAGAGCCCCTTCCGCGTCTGTACTGCCCCGGTGAATGCCCCACGCATGTGCCCGAAGAGCTCGCTCTCGAGCAGCGTCTCGGTCAGGGCCGCGCAGTTGATCGAGACGAACGGACGCTCAGCCCGCAGGGAGTTGGCGTGGATGGCGCGTGCGACGAGCTCTTTGCCGGTACCGCTCTCGCCGGTGATCAGAACCGTCGCATCGGTCGGAGCGATCCGGACGATGCGTCCGAGCACGTCGCGAATCTCCGCCGACTGGCCGATGATGTTCCCGAAGTTGTAGCGCTCGCGGAAGTCGTGGCTCATCGCCCTGAGCTCACCCGCAGCCTGCCCAGCGCGTGCGGCACGCGAGACTTTCACCAGAAGCTCATCCTCGACGAACGGCTTCTGCACGAAGTCGCGGGCGCCACAACGCATCGCTTCGACGGCATCCTCGATCGTCCCGAACGCGGTCATGACGATGACGGGGGTGACGGGCGACACTTCCCGGGTTTGCTGCAAGACCTCGAGGCCCCCGACATCACCCATCCGTAGATCGGTGATCACGAGGTCGTATGAGCTCTCGCCGACCATCATGCACGCTTGCGCGCCGTCGGCGGCCTCATCGACGTTGTAGTCTTCGGCGCGCAACACCTCGGCGAGAAGCTCACGGGCGTTGTCCTGGTCGTCGACGATTAGAATCTTGGCCATCGCTCCCCGCGCTGCGACTGACGGACCCCCCTCAAACCGGTCCTCCACGGGGAATCTTACCGCAAACGGGCCATCCATGCTCGGTGGCTACGCGAGGACCCGTTTGAGCGTGCTGAGCACGTCCTCGCGAAGCTCGGTCGGGAAGATCAGACGAGGCCGCTGAATGCGTTGGTTTCGTAGCTGACCGAGGAGGAAGGAGGCGTCGCCCAGTCGCTGGAGGGGTTGGTGACGCAGGGTGACCCAGAGCCCATCGGCGCTCGAGTCGGAAGGCTCGCGGTAAGGAACGTCCTCGGCGATGTCGAGCCATACCGAAAGGTCCGCGCGATAGCCTCGCGCCTCGACCAACGAACTCACAGCGTCGAAGGCGCGCGTCCACAGCTCTGGCTTTCCGTCGGGAAGCGGAACAGTCTTGGGAAGCACCCTCGATCGAAGGCGTCTGCTGAGATCGGAGAGCACGTCATCGGCGCCGTGTTCCCAATCCGCAAGACAGGTCAGCATCTCCGCGTCGTCCATGCGAAGGTGTTCGCCAAGCGACAACGGCTCGTCCAACGCGGCCGCACGAAACGCGGGTAGCAGCGGGTCTGGAGGGCTGCCGTTCGCGACGAGCTCGCTCACGCGCGTAAAGAGCGCCCTCACAAGCGCTTCGGCCGCCCGCGTGGCCTTGTGGTGATAAACCTGCTGGTACATGAAGTGCCGGCCGAGGAAGAAGCTCTCGGCGGGCGGCAGTCCCTTTCGCCCTTGGATCCCGAGGACCCAACGCCCGTCGACGCAGGCGAACGCCAGCGCCTGAAGCAGCCAGTCGAGATCGTAGAGACCGTAGCGGACACCGGTCATGTGGCTGTCTCGAAGGAGGTAGTCAGCACGGTCGACGTCGAGCGTCCCGGCTACGCTTTCGCTCAGGTACCGAAGCCGATAGGTTCCGTCGAGGAGCTGCGCGACGCGCGTCGACATGCCCGACGAGAACCCCTCGAGTGTCTGGTTCACGTCCGTCGATGGGTCCAGGATGATGTCTTGGGTCCACTGCTCGTGGTGACGCGCGTGGGGCAAGACTTCCTCGAACAGATGCGAGAATGGGCCGTGCCCCGCGTCGTGCAGGAGCGCTGCGGCAAGCGCTTCGGCGCGGGCTTCGTCATCGAGTCGTTGGTCGGGTGGCAGGTCGTCACTGCAGGCGTCGATTCGCTGGAGTAGCGCTTGCATGACGTACGCGGCGCCGACTGCGTGCGAGAAGCGTGTGTGTTCGGCGCCGGGAAAGACGAGTGACGCCAGGCCGAGCTGCCGGACGCGACGCAGGCGCTGGACTTCTCGTGTGTCGAGGAGCGAACGAATGACCCGTTCCGCCATCCCCTCGAAGGCGATCAATCCGTGAACCGGGTCCCTCAGGATCACCCTGCACGGTACCACCCGCCCGTCAGAACGCCAGCGTTCCGAAGCGGCCGTCGCGCGGCACATCGAACTCGATCCCCTCCCGGATCACCGCGACGGTGTCTGGCTGCCAGAGCGGCAGAACCGGCAGGTCGTCTCGTAGGATGGCTTGGGCTTCCGTGTACGCTTGTCGGCGCGCGTCGAGATCGGTTTCCGTGCGGCCGCGTTCGAAGAGCGCATCGAGTTCGGGTCGGCTGTAACGCCACCGATTGGCGCCCTCCCCACCCTCGCCTGGAATGCGGGACGAATCGAAGAACCAGCTGAGGACGTGGGGCTCCAAGACCTCAGGAACTTGGAGAAGGGTGAGGTCGAACCGCCCCTTGTTCAGATCGGAGATCAGGGTTGCGGCCTCAGAGGGCCTCACGTCGACCTCGATCCCCACGTCTCGAAGCATCGCCGCGATGGCCCTTGCGATCGATTGACGTGCGCGATCAGACGTCGTTCGAAGGATGAGCCGCATCCGTGGCTCCGGGCCTGGGGGGTCCCGGTACCCAGCCTCGTCAAGAAGGCGCTTGGCGAGGGCCGGATCGAAGCCCTCGGAAACCTTCGCATCGCTGCGAGCCCAATGGTTGAAAGGGATCCAGCTATCGGTGACGCGGGCGAGCCCGTCGTACTTCGCCTTCACGAGGCCCTCGCGGTCGATGGCGGAGGCGATCGCGCGTCTGACGCGCACGTCCTCGAGGGTCGGGGTGGGCAGATGGAAGCCGAGATACATCGTCGACACCCCTGGCGCGGTCGCCGTTCGAAACTTCGGGTCGTCCTCGAACATCGGCAGGAGGAGCGGTGGAATCGAGCCCACGGCGAGGTCCCCCTGACCTGCGAGCATTCGAAGTGCGCGCGTGTTGTCGTCACGAATCACGACGAATCGCACCTTCGGTGTTCGCGGTGCGCCTCGGTGCCAATGAGGGTTTGGCTCGAGCTCGATCAGCCCGGGTCGTCGGGCGCTGAGTCTGTAGGGCCCGGCGCCCACTGGAGAAGGCTCCTCCGGCGTTACGATCCGTCGGCGCGCGTCCTGCCGGCGAACGATGGGAAGCTCGAGGTCGGTCAGGAAGGTGGCGTGGGGCTCACGGAGCACGAAGCGAAGCGTCCGCTCGTCTTCGATGACGATGTCTTTGATGTGCCGGTACGTTCGCGCGTAACGACTCCCAAGGTCCGGGTCCGTGATACCTCGAAACGTCTCGGCGACATCGGCAGCCTCGAGCGGGGTGCCGTCGCTGAAGCGAAGGCCCTCTTTGAGGACGACTTCGTACACGGTCGGGCTCGTCGCAACCACGGACTCCGCCAGGTCGGGAACGACGTCCAGCGTCCGCGGATCGATGGTCACCAAAGACCCGAACAGCAGTCGGGAGATTCGAAGGCCGTACGGGTCGCCGACAAAGCGCGGATCGAGTTGATCGGCGTCTCGAGGAATCACGACGACCATGGTGTCGTCCGACTGCGTGGCGGGCGCCGAACAGCCGATGCCAAGTACTAGGAGGGCGGCGATCACGCTGCTAGGCTTCCGCCGATGGCGCACCGAGCGCTCGTTGGCCTGACCTTCGCCCTGCTGTGGCTCACGTGCCCCACCGCGTTCGCGGACGGTTCGCCCAACCCAGTCACGGCCGAGATCGGCCGCCTGGTGGCTCAAGCGGGCCTTGGGGACGGAATCGGGATCGACGTGGTTCGGCTTCACGATGGTGCGTCACTCTATCAAAAACACCCCACCCGTCCCCTGAATCCGGCATCGAACCAGAAGCTGCTCACCGCCGCGGCTGCCCTGTGGAGGCTGGGGCCCACCTTTCGCGCATCGACCAAAGTTGAGGGCATCGTCCGCGACGGCCAAGTCGACCGGCTTGTCGTGCGCGCGGCGGGCGATCCGAGCCTCGGTTACCGGGGCCTGTTCGCGCTCGCGCAAGCCTTGCGACTGCGCGGCGTCGATCGGGTGGAACAGATTCTCGTCGACGACGGTTACTTCGATGACCAGACGTTGCCTCCCGCATTCGAACAACAACCCGATGAAACGGCGGCCTTTCGGGCTGCGGTCGCGGCCTTTTCGGTCGACCGCAACAGTTACACCGTTCACGTGGGGCCGGGCCGGGCTCCCGGGGAGCCGGGCCGCGTCCGGGTGCTAGCGGATGAGTACATCACTGTCGACAACAAGACGACGACCAAGGCAAGCGGCCCGCCGAAGCTCCAAATCGACCACAAGACGCTTCCCGACGGTGGGCTCTCGGTCGTGGTTCGAGGCGAGGTGCCGAGTACCGTTCGGACGCTCTACTACCGTCGGCGCGTTCCGGACCCCAAAGCCCACGCCGCGAGCCTTTGGGTACGCGCGATGCGTCAGGCGGGGATCGAAGGCACCATGTCGGTCCGATACGGGCCGGTGGTGGAGCGCCTTCCCGTCCTTGCCGACATGCCGTCGGCCGAGCTCAGCACCCTGCTCCACTCCGTTGGGAAGTGGAGCGACAACTTTGCCGCAGAGATGCTCCTCAAGATCATGGGGGCGGAAGCCGTGACGCCTGGGACTTCCCAAAAAGGAACCGAGGTCGTCATCGCCGAACTCGCCGAGCGCGGGGTCGACGTGGAGGGCTTGGTCATGGTCAACGGATCGGGCCTCTTCGATGGCAACCGGGTTGCCCCACGACACATCACCCAGACGCTACGCGCAGCCTATCGGGATCCGGCGATCGCACCGGAGTACATCTCGCAGCTCGCCGTGGGCGGCGCCGACGGTACGTTGCAGTCGCGCCTGAAGAACTTACCGAAGCCACGAATGGTTCGAGCGAAGACGGGCACCCTTCGCGACGTCATCGCGCTCTCGGGATATGTCCTCGGTACGCCCGAACATTCGGTGGCGTTCAGCATGCTGGCCAACGGAATCGCGGGGAAACAGGCGCAGGCACGCGACCTCTTCGATTCGATCGTCCGTGTGCTCGCCCGCTACGCGACGGCGCCTTCGGATGGTGCGGCGAAGTGACGCGGGTTGTCATGGCAGTGCTTTGCGCGATGCTGCTCGGGAGCTGTTCGAAGGCCTCCGCGCCACCGCCCGAGCACGCGAGGCCCGAGCCGACCATGACGACTGAGATGCGACCTCCCACTGCCCAAAAAGTGCCGCAGTCGACCACCCTCCACGGAGACACCCGAGTCGACGACTATGGCTGGCTCCGACAAAAAGAGGCGCCCGAAGTCACCGAGTACCTCGAAGCGGAGAACGCCTACGCAGCCGCGGTACTCGAAGGCACCATCGAGCTCCAAGCGACCCTCTACGACGAGATCGTGGGACGCATCCAAGAGACCGATCGCAGTGCGCCCTATCCTATGGGCCGCTTCGAGTACTACCGGCGTACGTTCGAGGGCAAGCAGTACCCCGTCTACTGCCGACGGGCTCCGGGCGACGATTCGACCGAGGAGGTTCTCCTCGACATGAACGCGCTCGCCAAGGACCGGCCCTTTCTTGGTCTTGGTGGTTTCGAAGTCTCACCAAACGGCCGGTACCTGGCCTACTCCCTCGATGAGACGGGGTTCCGAGACTACACCCTCCGCGTCAAAGACCTCGACACCGGCGAAGACCTTCGAGTTCGAATCGAGAAGGTCAAGACCTTCGCCTGGGCCAACGACAATCGCACGTTCCTCTACACGACCGACGACGACACCAAACGGGCGTATCGGGTCTACCGGCATGCACTCTTCGACGCCGGCGACGACCCGCTGCTATTCCAGGAAGACGACGAGCGCTTTCGTGTGGCCGTATGGCGTTCGCGCAGTGGCAAGATGCTGTTTCGTGGGTCGTTCAGCCATACGACCAGCGAAGTCGCCTTCGCGGGCGCGGACGGGCCAGGCGATGCCTGGACGCTGGTGGCACCTCGGGAGCAAGGGCACGAGTACGACGTGTCCCATCGCGGCAGCCATTTTCTCATTCGTACCAACGACACCGGGCGGAACTTTCGCGTCGTGGAGGCGCCCGTCGCCTCTCCGGGGCGCGGCTCGTGGAAGGAGGTCGTCCCGCAGCGCGACGGCGTGATGATCGAAAGCCTCGACGTCTTTCGAGATTTCTTCGTCCTCTTGGAGCGTGAACAAGGCCTTCCGTACCTTCGCACGGAGTTGTTCTCCGGGGAGTCGCATCGCGTCTCGATGGATGAGCCCGTCTATTCGATCCGCGGGGGGCACAACGCGGAGTTCGACCGCGGGGTGTACCGTTTCCGCTACGAGTCACTCACGACCCCGGACTCGACCTACGACTACGATCCGAGGACACGCTCCCGCAAGTTGATCAAGCGGCAGGAAGTCCTCGGGGGCTATGAACCGAGCGACTACGTCTCCGAGCGCACTTGGGCAACCGCCTCCGACGGCACGAAGGTTCCGGTTTCCGTCGTTCGAAAACGGGACACCGCCCCAAACGGCAGCTCCCCCATGCTGCTGGCCGGGTACGGCTCGTACGGCTACCCCTACCCGACCATGTTCTCGCCCGCCCGCGTGAGCCTTCTCGATCGCGGTTTCGTGTACGCGATCGCCCATGTGCGCGGTGGAGGCGAGCTCGGCAAGCACTGGCACGACGACGGAAAGATGGCGGCCAAGGAGAACACCTTCACCGACTTCATCGCCGCCGCAGAACACCTGGTCGCGAACCGGTACACGTCGAGTGATCGCCTCGCGATCATGGGCGGTAGCGCGGGCGGATTGCTCATGGGTGCCGTGGCGAACCTCCGCCCAGACTTGTTCGCGGTCGTCGTATCGCTCGTGCCGTTCGTCGATGTGCTCAACACGATGCTCGACGACTCGCTGCCTCTGACCGTCGGCGAGTACGAGGAGTGGGGGAACCCCAACGAGTTCGATGCCTACTTCCGGATCAAGGGCTACTGCCCGTACTCGAACATCGCGAAGCAAGAATACCCGGCCATGCTGGTGAGGACCTCACTCAACGACAGCCAAGTCATGTACTGGGAGCCGGCCAAGTACGTCGCCAAGCTCCGTGCCCACAAGACTGACGACAACCTCCTCGTGTTCCAGATCAACATGGAGGCCGGTCACGGGGGTGCGTCCGGGCGCTACGATCACATTCGAGAAACGTCGCTCGACTACGCGTTTGTGCTGACGGAGATCGGCGCCCAAGAGCGCTCGCACGACTAGCCAGGTCGAGGTGACTGCCCCATATGCCCGATATGGTCGGCAGCAAGAAGGCCCCGGCACTCGCTGGGGTGCTGATCGTCAACTTCATCGGGACGATGGGGTTCACCATCGTGATCCCCTTTCTCGTATTTCTCGTCACGCGTTTCGGGGGCAATGCGCTGATTTACGGGCTCGTGGCGGCCACGTACCCCGCGTTCCAGTTCCTGGCCGCCCCGATCCTCGGCCGCTGGTCGGACCGATACGGCCGCCGCCGAATCCTGTTGCTCAGCCAAGTCGGCACCTTCGTCTCTTGGCTGGTGTTCGCGGGGGCCCTGTTCTTACCCCGGACCGTTCTGTTGGAGGTCGACTCGCCGCGGCTCGGCGAGTTCTCCATCACGGTCCCGCTCCTGGTGATCGTCGCGGCGCGCGCGCTCGACGGACTCACCGGAGGGAATATCTCCGTGGCGAACGCGTACGTCGCGGATGTGTCGTCCCCTGAAGACCGGAATCGGAACTTTGGGCGCATGGGTGTCGCGTCGAACCTCGGGATGATCCTCGGACCGGCGCTGGCGAGCGTGCTCGGCGTCACTCGCTACGAGGAGGTCCTGCCTGTGATCGCGGCAGCGCTGATCGCGCTGATCGGCATCTTCGTCATCGCGTTCGGCCTCCAAGAGTCGAACCCTCCGGTGGGGCTGCCAGAGTGCCCTCGAAAGGACCGTAGTCGCGTGCTCGGGGCGGAGCCGCGCGACTGCGTCGATGCCGCACGGGCGCGGACATCATCGGTCCGCGATGTGCTCGCCCAGCCCAACGTGACCTTCATGATGGCGCTCTATTTCCTGATCTTGCTGTCGTTCAACTTCTACTACACGTCGTTTCCGATCCACGCGGCGCAGTCCCTCAGGTGGGATGTCACGGATATCGGGCTTTTCTTTGCGACCATGAGCGCGATGATCGTCCTAGTGGAGGGGCCGGTGCTGTCGCGCCTGTCGAAGCGCTTCTCGGAGCCCACGCTGATTCTGGTGGGGCTTCCCATCCTCGGAACCAACTTCATTTTGATGCAATCCCAGCAAGTCAGCGTGCTCTATGTTGGCGCTGCGCTGTTCGCGATTGGAAACGGCCTCATGTGGCCCTCAGTCGTATCGATGGTGTCCAAAGTGGCGGCAGACCGGTTTCAAGGCGCAGTTCAAGGGATCGCCGGGAGCGCCGGCAGCCTCGCGAGTATCGTGGGTCTGGTCTTGGGGGGTGTGGCGTACAGCGCGATTGGCGTGGGAACGTTCTTGATCTGCGCGGGCACGGCCTACGCAGCCTTCCTGTTGGCGTGGAAGCTCCCGCGCATCGAACTCCTGGGTGCCGCCCGATGACTCACGGTTGCATCGCAGCGACGGCCGCGATGCTCCATGCGATGATCAGCTGCGCCGCGTAGTAGAGCGGGAGCCCCCAGGCTCGGTTCACGAACCCGGACACGACGAACCGGTCCCGCACGACCGAAATGTCGGATGCCGTGAACATGATCGCGCCCACGGGAATCATCCACGGTGCGCCTGCCGCGCCCGCCCCGATAGCCACCACGCACATCGCGGCGATGACCAGCATGTACACCGCGATCGGTCCGCGCATGTCCGGCGCGTGCGGAAAGACCCATCGTCCGATGAACGCCATCAGCACGGCCATCGCGACCGCCCCGACGAACATCTGGGGCGCGCTCAAGTCGAGCGACGCGAACGCCACCACGTAGGCCACGTGCCCGAGAAGAAACGACACCAGGCCAGCGACGAACGCGGCGCGTCCGCTTCCGAGCAGACAGACATCACCAAGCGCGCCTAGCGCGAGGCCGAGGAAGATCACCTGTCCGTACCACGACTCGAAGGCACCGAAGCCCACCGCCGCGACGAGGAACCCGATCGATGCGGCGGTCTTGGAGAACGCGCGCAAGGTCGGGGCCCCTCTCCACTCTGCGAGGAGCAGGAAGCCAAGCCCGACCGCCGTGATCAGCTCTCCGATGCCGCTCAGGCTCATTCCGGATCCCTACCATGGGTCCCGCATCGCGAGAACGGTCTTCGCTTCTCAGGCCCCCATAGGAGCAGGGAGCAGATGGCCCTAGTAGCCTACTCCTTGATTTGACGGCGGATCTTGCCGAGCGCCTGCTCTTGGAGCTGTCGGATGCGCTCGCGCGACAGGTTGTACTTGTCGCCGATTTCCTTGAGCGTGAGCTCGTCTTCGTCGTCGAGGCCGAACCGCCACCGAAGAATGCGCGCCTCCATGGGCGTGAGGGTGTCGAGGAGCCGGCGAACCTCGTCGCTCCACTTGCGCGAAACGAGCTGCTCGTACGGCGTCGGCACGTTCTCTTCCTCGAGGAAGTCGATGAACTTGCGGCCATCTTCGTCGTTGACGGGGCGGTCGAGCGAGAACGGAGTCTCGGCCCAGTAGCCCTTGATCTTCTCGAGCTTCTCGGCGGCGATGCCGGTCTCCTTCTCGAGCTCTTCTGGGGTTGGCTGCTTGCCGGTGCGGGTCGCGATGGCCTGCGTGGCACGCGCGACTCGGTTGTAGGTGTCGAGCATGTGCACCGGGATTCGAACGGCGCGGCCCTTGTCGGCGAGTGCGCGGCTGATCGCGTGGCGAATCCACCACGACGCGTACGTGCTGAAGCGGTAACCACGGTTGTGGTCGAAGCGCTCGACGGCCTTCATCAGGCCGATGTTGCCCTCTTGGATCAGGTCGATCAGCGGGAGTCGCCCGCGGTTGTA
>JBCCEK010000002.1:0-69959 GCA_039030295.1 Myxococcota bacterium
AGACCGCTCTCACCTGAGAGTGAGCGAGCGAGACGCAGGACTCGGAGTCGCTCGCAAGGCGGGAACCCGCAGGAATAGCAACGCTATTTCAAGCGGTGAGCAACGCCGCGAGCGGCTTCGAGGACAAGTCGCAGCCGATCAGTCTCAGGTGAGAGCGGTCTACGGTCTAGTCTTCTTGGCTTGCCCGAAGCGCCGAGTGCGCGGCCGAAAGGCGCGCGATCGGCACCCGAAACGGCGAACAACTCACGTAGTTGAGCCCCAGCCGATCGCAGATCGCGATGGATGCAGGGTCGCCGCCGTGCTCACCACAGACTCCGGCCTCGATGTCTGGCCGTGTCTTTCGTGCCTCTTCGAGCGCGAGCGCCATGATCTTCGCGACGCCCCGCTCGTCGAGCGATGCAAACGGGTTGGCTGGGAGGATCCCGGCCGCCAAGTACCGCATCAGGAAACCGGACTCTGCGTCGTCGCGACTCATGCCAAAGGTGGTTTGGGTGAGGTCGTTGGTCCCGAACGAAAGAAACTCAGCGTATACGGCGATTTCGTCTGCGGTAAGCGCAGCACGCGGCACTTCGACCATCGTGCCGAACTGATAGTCGATCTCGACTCCTTGTTCGCGCATGACATCCGTCGCCTCCGCTTCGAGGACCTCGCGCTGTTGCTTGAGCTCATTCGCATGACTGGTGAGCGGAATCATGATCTCCGGGATGGGGTTGACCCCGTCGCGTGTCACGGCGCACGCTGCCTCGAAGATGGCGCGGACCTGCATCCGGGTAAGCTCTGGAATCACGATTCCAAGCCGAACCCCCCGAAGCCCGAGCATCGGATTTGCCTCGCGGAGGCCCTCGACCTTGTCGAGAACCTCCCTCGTCTTGGTGAGCTTCGCAGTGATCTCTTCGATCTCTTGAAGATTCCGGGCGCCGGTGATCCGGATCTGCAGGTCGGCGAGTTCGCGCGTGAGCTCTTCGAAGCTCGGAAGGAACTCGTGAAGCGGCGGGTCGATCAATCGTATGATCACGGGAAGGCCGTCCATCGCTCTGAAGAGGCCGGCGAAGTCCTCGCGCTGGAATGGCAGCAGCGAGTCGACTGCCTCGCGTCGCTCGGTGAGCGAGTTGGTGGTGATCATGCGTTGGACGATCGGTAGTCTCTCGGGCTCGAAGAACATGTGCTCGGTCCTACACAGCCCGATGCCCTCGGCGCCATACTGTCGAGCTCGCTTGGCGTCTTCGGGATAGTCGGCATTAGCCCGGACGCCAAGGCGTCGGAACCCGTCCGCCCAGCCCATCAACTTCGACAGCCAAGGGTCGTTGATGTCGGGCACCACGGTCTCGAGCTCGCCCTCGAAGACCTCACCTGTCGTGCCGTCGATCGAGATCCACTCACCCTCACGGATCTCGGTATCGCCAACGGTCATCGTCCGAGCGCGAAAATCGATCGAGATGCCTTCGGCCCCTACGACCGCCGGCTTTCCGAACTGCCGAGCGACCAACGCGGCGTGACTCGTGCGACCTCCGCTCGCGGTGAGAACGCCCTTGGCCGCGAGCATCCCATGGACGTCGTCGGGCTTCGTCTCATGTCTAACGAGGACGACGTCGCGCTTTCCTTCTTTCGCCCATCGCTCCGCCAGGTCCGGATGAAAGGCGACCACTCCGGCGGCCGCACCGGGAGAGACGTTGAGCCCGCGAACGAGCACGGGCGTCTTTGATCTCGCCGCGAGCGAAAACTGGGGATGAAGGAAGAACTCGATCTGCTCTGGTTCGATGCGCTGCACGGCTTCTTCACGCGAGATCAGACCCTCGTCGGCGAGCTCGACCGCAATCCTCACGGCCGCCTGCGCCGTGCGCTTTCCGTTGCGCGTTTGAAGGATCCAGAGCTTCCCGCGCTCGATGGTGAACTCCATGTCCTGCATGTCGCGGTAGTGACTCTCGAGGCGCCTCGCGATCCCCCGAAACTGCTCGTACCCCTCGGGGAACTCGTCGGCGAGCTTGGCGATGGGCTCGGTGGGCCTAGTGCCCGCGACCACGTCTTCACCTTGGGCGTTCAAGAGGAAGTCACCTTCGATGACGTTCTCGCCTGTCGTTGCGTTTCGTGACATCGCAACCCCAGTCGCAGAACCTTCGCCGAGGTTGCCGTAGACCATCGTGACCACGTTCACCGCCGTCCCCAAGTCGTGGGGAATCTTCGCGGCGTCGCGGTAGTCGCGCGCCCGCTTGCCGTTCCAACTGTCGAACACCGCTTCAATGGCCATTCGCAATTGCTCTTTGGCATCGGCTGGAAACTCGATTCGCGCGTGCCGACGGACGATGTCCTTGAAGTCCTCGACAATACTACGGAAGTCCTCGCTGCCGAGGTCGGAGTCATTGTGGACCCCACGGCGCTCTCGATAGTGAGAAAGGACGTCCTCGAAGGGCTCGTCGCGCACGCGCAGCACGACCGTACCGAACATCTGAATCAACCGTCGGTAAGAGTCGTACGCGAAGTGTGGATTGTCCGTGAGTTGGATCATCCCCTCGGTGACCTCATCGTTGAGGCCTATATCAAGGACGGTGTCCATCATGCCGGGCATCGAGAACTTGGCGCCCGAGCGGCACGACACGAGCAGAGGCTTCGCTGGATTGCCGAACCCCTTCCCCGTCTGCCGCTCGATTGCGCCGAGTGCCGCAAGCACCTGTTCCCAGAGGCCTTCCGGCGCGCTGCCTCCCGCTTCGAGATACTGATTGCACGCTTCGGTGGTGATCGTGAAACCGGGTGGCACGGGCACGTCCAATCGATGCATCCTGGCGAGGTTCGCGCCCTTCCCCCCGAGGAGCCCGCGAACGCGGTCCCAGTCATTGCCAACGGCGGCTTCGGCTTCGTCGAGTTCGTCGAGTGTGTACACCCACTTGTTGGTCATCGTGCGACGTACAGTCTCACGGACGGGGCGCGGCCGCAAAGCGCAACGGTAGCCTGATGCGCGCAACGGATTCGTCTGCGGCGAACTTTGTTGCGGCACGGTGACACCGACGCGCACGCAACTTCGAGATTGCGTCAGGTGCAAAGAGTGCGCGACGAAATCAGACCGAGTCGCAGTCTGCGATTGTTGCGATCCTGAGTGCAAAGCCGGATTGCTTTCGGCTACGCTGCCTTCTTCACAAATGCCCTTCGAGAAACCTCACACCGGTTACTGACATGTTGTTTCTCACCGCGGTTGGCGCCATTAGCGGACTCACCTTTATCCTGGCCACCGCTCTGGTTCTGGCGAACCGCAAACTCTACGTGTTCGAAGATCCAAGGATCGACGCCGTGGAAGACATGCTTCCCCGCACCAACTGTGGCGCATGCGGGTTCCCGGGTTGCCGACCTTTTGCGGAAGCGCTGATCAGCGGGGACGCGCTCCCCGGCAAGTGCACGGTGAGTTCAGACGAGGGACGCGAAGCGATCGCGAGCTTCCTCGGCGTCGATCTCGGGCTGCAAGAGAAGCTCGTTGCCCGGCTGGCGTGCGCCGGGGGGACGAACGTCGCCCGCAACCGCGCGCAGTACCATGGTCATCAAACCTGCCGGTCCGCCGCGCGCGTAGCTGGTGGAGGCAAAGGCTGCTTTTGGGGTTGTCTCGGCTTTGGCGACTGCGACGTCGCGTGTGAGTTCGACGCGATCCATATGAACGAACACGACCTTCCGGTCGTCGACGAAGCCAAGTGCACCGCATGTGGCGATTGCGTCGACGTGTGTCCGAAGGACTTGTTCTCCCTGCACGCCCAGAGCCACCGGCTGTGGGTCGCGTGTCGCGCCGAGGAAGCCGGCGACGAACTCCTCGAAGACTGCGAAGTCGCCTGCACGACGTGTGGTCGATGCGAGGTGGATGCACCGAGGGGTCTCATCAGGATGGAGAAGAACCTTCCCGTCGTCGACTACAGCCGACCTCACGAGACTCAGGCTCCCATCCAGCGGTGCCCCACCGGGGCGATCGTCTGGATCGACCCAAAAGCAGGGGCGATCAAAGGCCCCGCCGCCAAGAAGATCATTCGCAAGGGCCGACTGCGCGACGGCCCTACCTAGCGCCCTACTGACAACCAGAAGGTGGTGACATGTCCCTGCTGAGTTTCGGACGGAAGAAAAGAGAGCTCGACAAAGATCAGAAGGGCAACTTCAAGTACCCGGGGACGAGGGCGGCACTCGACGGGAACAGCGCCGTCATCATGTGTGAGCGAGAGTCGAGCGACGCCGCGGGCGCGTACCCGATTACGCCCTCCACGCAGATGGGTGAGTATTGGGCCGAAGCGGCGGCCGCAGGCCACGTCAACGTGTCGGGGCGACCACTGATCTTCATCGAGCCTGAGGGCGAGCATGCCGCAGCGGCGGTAACCGCCGGTTTGTCGATGACCGGGCTTCGCTCCGCGAACTTCTCATCCGGGCAAGGCATCGCGTACATGCACGAGTCCTTGTACGCAGCCGTCGGAAAGCGCCTGACGTACGTATTGAACATCGGCGCTCGCGCGATGACCAAAGCGACGCTCAACGTCCACGCCGGGCACGATGACTACCATTGCGTGGACGATTCAGGCTTCTTCCAGATGTTCGCGAAGAACGCGCAAGCCGCCGCCGACCTGAACATCATCAGTCACCGGGTGGCGGAACTCGCGTTGACGCCAGGGATCATCGCGCAAGACGGCTTTTTGACGACTCATCTGATCGAATCGTTGATGGTTCCGGAGCGCGCGCTAATCGCCGAGTTCCTTGGAAGGCCCGACGACATCATCCCGACCCCGACTCCAGCGCAGCGAATCATCTACGGAGACAAGAGACGGCGCATTCCACTGCTGTGGGACGTGGACAATCCAATCATGGCGGGCCTGGTCCAGAACCAGGACGCTTACATGCAGAGTGTCGCCGCACAGCGGCCTTTCTTCTTTGACCACGTCGAGGGTCTTGCCAACGATGCGTTCGATGAATTTCATGCGCTGACCGGACGACGCTACTCGCGGGTGATGACGTATCGGACCGAGGACGCGGAGTACTTGCTTCTCGGCCAGGGAAGCATGATTCCGTCCGCCGAAGCGGTGGCCGACTACCTTCGCGAGACCCGCGGTCTGAAGGTTGGCGTCGTGGACATGCTCATGTTTCGTCCCTTCCCGAGCGACCTGGTTGGGCGGCTTCTTCGCGGAAGGAAGGGAGTCGCGATACTCGAGCGCCTCGATCAACCGCTCGCTGCCGACTTGCCCCTCGTTCGAGAGGTCCGAGCCGTTCTCGGGAAGTGCGTCGAGAACGGAAAGAACCCAAAGCACCCCCCGTACCCGAGCCTCGAGACGTACACGTCGCTGAGCGACGTTCCACCGATCTACTCGGGGTCCTACGGGATGGGGAGCCGTGACCTCCAACCCGAAGGCCTCATCGGGGCGGTCGAGAACATGCTCGACGACGGGCCACAGAAGAAGCTGTTCTACCTCTCGATCGACTTTGTCGTCGACAAGGCCATCACGCCAAAGCAGGAGATGTACCTGCAGACGATCGACGAGTCGTATCCGACCGTGAAGGAGCTCGCGATCAAGGGCTCCGAGAACCCAAACCTGATGCCCGCCGAGAGCATCACGGTGCGATTTCACTCGGTCGGGGGCTGGGGCGCTATCACGACAGGCAAGAACCTCGCGATGACGCTCTTCGAGCTTCTTGGGTACCACATCAAGGCGAACCCCAAGTACGGGTCGGAGAAGAAGGGACAGCCAACCACCTACTACCTGTCGGCCGCACCCGAGCCCATCAAGATCAACTGCGAGTACTTCTACGTCGATGTTGTGCTGTCGCCAGACCCGAACGTGTTCGGGCATACCAACCCGCTGGCGGGCCTCAAGGACGAGGGAGTCTTCATCATTCAGGGCGACCAGCCGTCACCCGAAGATGTTTGGAAGACGATCCCTCCCATGTATCAGAAGATCATCATCGACAAAAAGATCAAGGTCTTCTACATCGACGGCTTCGGGATCGCCCGCGACGAGGCCACCGATCCGGACCTCCAGCTCCGCATGCAAGGGATTGCTTTTCAGGGCGCGTTCTTCGCGGCATCCCCGGTCATGCGACAAGCAGGCTTGAGCGACGAGCAGTTGCTCGCCGCCATCCACGATCAGATCCGCGAGAAGTTCGGTTCGAAAGGCAAGCGGGTCGTCGACGACAACATTCGGGTCGTGAAGCGCGGCTTCGACGAGATCAGGGAGGTCGTTCCGGGCCCCATTACCGACAATGCGACGAAAACCTCGCACGCTGCCCCGAAGCTTCCCGTGATGGTCAAGTCGCTCCCTCAAAGCAAAGCCCCCATGACCGACATTCATCGGTTCTGGGAACAGACCGGGAGCTTCTACGCTCGCGGGATGGGCAGCGACAACCTCACCGACCCTTTCATCGGGCTCGGTGTGATGCCGCCCTCGTCCGCGCTCTTCCGGGACATGACGGGCATCCGTTTCGAGCACCCCGAATGGATTCCAGAGAACTGTACGGCTTGCGGCGATTGCTACACGGTGTGTCCGGACACCGCCATCCCCGGGCTCGTCAACGAGGTGGGCCAGGTCTTCGACACCGTCGTCGACCGAGTCCGGAAGAACGGGCACGGAGCGGAGGTAGCCCACCTTCCCAAGGCGTCGCGCGTCGCCGAGCGCAACCTGCGCGCGCTCTTCAGTGAGACCGACGAGAGCGCGTCGGTCGATGCTCTCCTCGATCAGGCGATCGCCCAGACCGTTCGCGAGAGCGAGCTCCAAGGCGCCGACAAAGAACAGCTCGAGAAAGAGTTCGGCTACTTCAAAGAGGAGCTCAACGGTTTCAAGTTTGCCCTGACACGGCCGCACTACACCGTGCCCGAGAAGGACCAACCCGGCAGCGGCGGGTTGTTGTCGATCACGGTCAACCCCTACACCTGCAAGGGCTGCATGGAGTGCGTCCAGGTCTGCAGCGACGACGCCCTGCGACCCATCCGCCAAACTCCGGAGTCGGTCCAGCTCTTGCGAGACAACTGGGACCTCTGGAGTGATCTTCCATCGAGCCCTTCGAAGTACATCCAGGTGGACGACCTGGATCAAGGGATTGGGACGCTCGAGTCGATCTTGCTCGACAAGTCGAACTACCTCCAGTTCACAAGCGGCGATGGCGCATGCCTCGGTTGTTCAGAGAAGACGACGATGCACCTCTTCGTCGCCACGGTCGAGGCGCTGATTCGGCCGCGCATCACGAAACACCTCGTCCACCTCACCGAGGTCATCGCGCGGCTGCGGAAGCACATTCAGGTACAGCTCGCTGGCGATATCGACGTTGGGGACCCGGAAGCGATGGCCAAGATCGTAGACGACATCGGAGACCGGGACATCACGTTGGCGGCGATCGCCGAACGGATGGAAAGCGCGCATGGCGGCCAGCCGATCGATCAAGACTGGTTGCGACGGATGACGCAGCTCGTCGCCCAACTCGAAGACCTGAAGTGGAAGTACACCGACGGAACCACAGGGCGCGGACGGACGTCACTCGGGATGATCAATGCTACCGGATGCACGTCGGTTTGGGGAAGCACCTACCCGTTCAACCCCTACCCGTTTCCCTGGGCAAACCACCTCTTTCAGGACACGCCGTCGATGGCCATGGGCGTGTTCGAAGGACACATGGCGAAGATGGCCGAAGGCTTCAAGGCCTTACGGATCGCCGAGCTCGAACTGAACGGCAAGTACGACCCTGCCGAGCACGACGAGTTCTTCACCTACTTCGACTGGCGGCAGTTCACCGATGACGAGTGGGAGCTCTGCCCGCCGGTCGTGGCGGTCGGAGGGGACGGAGCGATGTACGACATCGGCTTTCAGAACCTGTCGAGGCTCATGGCGTCCGGCAAACCGATCAAGTGCCTCGTCGTCGACACTCAGGTCTACTCCAACACGGGCGGGCAAGCGTGTACGTCCGGGTTCATCGGCCAGGTGTCCGACATGGCTCAGTTCGGCAAAGCCATCCAAGGCAAGCAGGAGCCGCGCAAGGAGATCGGCCTGATCGGGATGGCGCACAGAAACACCTACGTGATGCAGAGCACCATCGCCCACTCGAGTCACATGATCGAAGGGTTCATCGAGGGGCTCAAGGCTCGCCGGCCGGCCCTCTTCAACATCTACAGCAACTGCCAGCCCGAGCATGGAATCGGTGACGACATGAGCGCCGCGCAATCGAAGCTCGCGGTCGAGTCTCGGGCCTATCCACTCTTTCGCTACAACCCAGACGCGGGCACGACGCCTCAGGAGTGTTTCGACCTCGAGGGCAACCCGGCGCCCGACGAGGACTGGCCTACGTACACGATCAAGTACGAGGAAGGAGGCGCCGAGAAATCAATGGAGCTTCCCCTCACGTTCGCCGACTTTGCGGTCACGGAGATTCGCTTTCGAAAGCAGTTCCGAGTCGCGCCACCGGATACCTGGAACGAAAACATGGTCCCACTCGTCGACTTCCTCACGATGGACGAAGACGAACGCGAGGGGTCATTTCCTTATGTTTGGATGGTGGACAACGACGGGCAGCTGACGCGACTGCTGGCCGCACAGCCCATCGTCGAGTCTTGCCAGGACCGCATCGACTTCTGGCGCATGCTGAAGGCGCTCGCCGGAGACGACCAACCGAGCGCCGAGTCGTTGGTCGAGCAGGCACGCCAAGATGTCGTCGGCAAGATCATGTCCGGGCTCATGCAAATGGCTGGTGGCCCAGGAGAAGGCCTGGCAGCGTTGGCGGGCTCGGGCGCCCTTGTCGATGGCGTTGGCGGGGAGCCGGCAGGGTCGTCGGCGAGCGGCGACTACCTCGCCCCTTGGATCGACACGCCGGACTGCACGTCATGCGACGAGTGCGTGGAGATCAATCCCAAGATCTTCGAATACAACGCCGAAAAGAAGGCGGTCATCAAGAACCCGGACGGGGGCCCCTACAAAGACATCGTCAAAGCGGCAGAGCGCTGTACCGCGAGGGTCATCCACCCGGGCTTGCCCAGGAACCAGAACGAGAAGGGCATCGACAAGTGGATCAAGCGGGCCGAAAAGTACAACTGAGTCGCGACGCCACGGCGGACGGATGAGACTGCTCGGCCTCAAGACGTTCCGGCACGGGGTCCATCCGCCGGAGTCCAAGGACGAAACCAGCGGGTTGGCCATTCGGCAGTTTCCGTTCGCCCCGTTGCTCGTCGTCCCGCTGGTGCAGCACATGGGCGCCCCGTCAATCCCGGTCGTCGAAGAGGGGCAAGAGGTTGCCCGCGGCCAGCGGATCGCGCGGCCAGACGGCTTCATGTCGGTCGCCATGCACGCACCTGCGTCTGGCACTGTGCGCCGGATCGCGCTCGCGCCAAGCATCACGGGTCGCATGGTCCCAGCGGTGTACCTCGAGCCGCTTCCAGGCTCGACCCAGGAGGTCGAAGATGGCACGCCTTGCGCGCTCGACACCGCGACACCGGAAGAGATCCTCGCTGCGATTCAGGAAGCCGGCATCGTAGGCCTCGGGGGCGCCGCGTTTCCCACTCACGCCAAACTGACGATCCCGGAAGGAAAGTTCGTCGACACTCTGATCATCAACGGGGTCGAATGCGAGCCATTCCTGACGACCGACCACCGGGTGATGCTCGAGCAGACCGAAGAGATCTTCATGGGGATCCGCTATCTCCTCAAGCTCACCAAGGCCGAGCGCGTGATCATTGGAGTCGAGGCCAACAAGCCCGATGCGGCGGCGCGACTCCAAAACGAGTTCCCGAGCGATATCGAAGGGTCGGTCGAGGTACTCCGCGTGAAGTACCCCCAAGGGGCGGAGAAAGTGCTCTTCTCCGCGCTCCTCGGTCGCGAAGTCCCTTCTGGCAAGCTCCCCCTCGACATCCACGCCCTGTGCTGCAACGTCGCCACGACCGCAGAGATCGGGCGACTTCTGCCACGCGGGCGGGGCATCCAAGAACGCGTCATCACGGTGACGGGGCCCGCCGTGAAGCGCAAGGGCAACTACCGGATCCCGATCGGCACCCCGCTGCGATTCGTTCTCGAGCACGTGGGCGTCGAGGACGACGTCAACCGGGTTTTCCTAGGCGGGCCGATGATGGGCGGCGCCGCGTCAAGCCTCGACATCTCGATCACCAAGGGGACGTCCGGCGTGACGGCCTTCACGCACGGCGCCGCCGCCCGTACCCATAGCCGGGTCTACCCCTGCATTCGCTGTGGCTACTGCGTCGACGCCTGCCCGATCTTCTTGAACCCCTCCGCACTTGGCAGGCTGGCTGCCAAGGACGAGCTGAACGCGATGGTCGAGGAGCAGAACCTCATGGACTGCTTCGAGTGCGGGTGCTGCTCGTTTGTATGCCCTTCGCACATCCCGCTCGTTCAGCAGTTCCGCGCAGCGAAAACCTCCGTCCGGAAAGCGCGGGCGGCCTCGTGACGAACGCCGGGAAGACTCTCGAAATCCGGACGTCGCCACACATCTTGAGCGGCTACAGCGTCGACACGATCATGTTCAACGTTGTCCTCGCCCTGCTCCCGGTCGTCGCCTTCAGTGTCTTCGCGTTCGGGTTGCCGGCACTGCTCACCATCACGGTCGCGGTGGTTTCGTGCGTGCTCACCGAGGACCTTCTTTGCCGCCTGCGCGGCGAGCCCACCACAGTGGGCGACTGGTCGGTCACGATAACGGGCTTCCTTTATGGTCTCACCCTTCCCCCGGCGCTCCCTTTGTGGATGGTGGCGATGGGCGGGGTGATCTGCGTCGCCATGGGGAAGGCCATGTTTGGCGGGCTCGGGTTCAACACCTTTAACCCGGCGCTCATCGGCCGGGCCGTTCTTCAAGCGGCCTTCCCTGTCTCCATGACGACTTGGATCCCGGGCTTCATGCCCGACCGTTTCACATCGTTGCCCGCATCGACACTCACGTTTCCGTTTGCGCAGCCCGCCGTCGACGCAGTCACCAGCGCAACGCCGCTCGCGCTTTGGAAGTTCAGCCACGAGAGCACGCCAACACTCGACCTGGCCCTCGGGACGATCACGGGGTCGGCGGGAGAGACCTCGGGCTTGCTGATCGTCGTGGGAGGCCTCTACCTGATCGCCCGGAACATGATGAACTGGCGCATCCCGACGGCGATCATCGGCGCAGTCGTGCTCCTCAGCGGCGCGCTCCACATGGTCGACCCGACCCAATATGCCTCGCCAGGTTTCATGGTGTTCTCGGGCGGGCTCCTCCTCGGCGCCATGTTCATGGCGACCGACCCGGTGGGATCACCCATGACCTCGCTCGGCTGCTACCTGTACGGCGCGCTCATCGGCGCCGTCACCGTGGTGATACGTACCTGGGGAGGCCTCCCCGAGGGCGTCATGTACGCGATTCTGCTCGGCAACGCGCTCACCCCGCACATCGACCAGTGGACCCGACCGACCGTCTACGGCAGTCGGAAGGGCAAGGAGGTCGCGACGTGAGTGGGTCCGAGCTCGCACAACAACCGCCTTCGCCGAGTCCGTGGCCGATGTACCGCGCGATGGTCGGGGTCGGCGTCGCCTGCGGGCTCCTGATCGTGACCGTCTTCCAGGGGACGCTCCCGATCATCCAACGCAACAAAGCCGAAGCGCTTCAGAAAGCGATCTTTCGCGTGCTTCCAAAGGCGACGACGAGCGCGGCCTTCGGATTCGACCCCACGCGTGGATTCGTGTCCGACCCCGGTGACTCGCTGGGTATGCGTCGCGTGTACGCGGGATACGACGACACAGGCGCCCTGGTGGGCGTGGCACTCGAGGCCCAAGGGATGGGCTATCAGGACGTGATCGGTATCATCTACGGGTACTCGTTTGAAGAGCACGCGATCATCGGGATGGAGGTGCTCGAGAGCAAAGAGACGCCGGGGCTCGGTGACAAGATCGAGACCGATCCCGACTTCGTCGCCAACTTCAACCGGCTGGACGTCTCGTTGGCCGATGACGGCACCGGGCTTGCCCATCCCATCGTCGCGGTCGCGCGAGGGACCAAGACTGAGCCTTGGCAGGTCGACAGCATCACCGGTGCGACGATCTCTTCGGAGGCAATTGCGGCGATCCTCAACGGGAGCGCACAAACCTGGGTACCTCGGATCGAGGGCCATCTGGACGACCTCAAACGAGGCAACGACAACCGATGACCACGAGGACCGCAAGCGATGAGTTCTTGAAGGGACTGTGGAAGGAAAACCCGGTCTTCGTCCAAGTCCTCGGCATGTGCCCCGTCCTTGCCGTGTCCAACACTGCGATGAACGCGCTTGCCATGGGGCTCGCGACCGCGTTCGTCCTCGTGATGTCCAACGCGGTGGTGTCCTCCCTTCGTCACTTCATCCCGAAACAGGTTCGGATCGCCACTTACATTTTGGTCATCGCGACCTTCGTCACGGTCGTCGACTATGCGATCCAGGCGATCAGCCTCGAACTCTACCGCGCACTCGGCGCGTTCATTTCGCTGATCGTCGTCAACTGCCTGATCCTCGGTCGCGCCGAGGCTTTCGCCTCCAAGAACACCGTCGGACGTTCGGTGATGGACGGCCTTGGCATGGGGGTCGGGTTCGTGTTCGCGCTCCTCTTCCTCGGTGGCGTACGAGAGATCCTCGGTATGGGCTCCCTTTTTGGAGTGCGGCTGTTCCCGGACTCGTTCCAAGAATGGGTCGTGATGATCCTGCCGAGCGGCGGCTTCTTCAGCCTTGCCGGTTGGCTGGTGCTCTTCAACTGGCTCGAAAAGCGGAAGGCCGACAAGGCCGAGAGAGCCCGCGTCTCCGGGCTCCGCGGGGAGGTGGCGTGATGGCCGACGAGTCTCTTTGGACGATCTTCATCAACGCGTCGCTCGTCAACAACTTCGTGTTGGCGTACTTCCTCGGCATCTGCCCGTTCCTCGGCGTCTCAGCGAAGCTCGCGACCGCGAGCCGAATGGGTGGCGCGGTCATGTTCGTGATGCTCGTCGCTTCGGTGTGCGCGTACGGGATCAACGCGTTGCTCGTGGCCATCGACGCCCCCTACTTGAGGCTCATCTCGTTCATCGCCGTCATCGCATCGACCGTCCAGCTCGTCGAGATGGTCATCAAGAGATTCAGCCCGGCACTCTTTCGAGCGCTCGGGATCTTCTTGCCGTTGATCACGACCAACTGCGCGATCCTCGGGTTGGCGCTGTTTCAGACGAACAAGGGCTACGGCTTCGTGCAGTGCATCGTCTACGCGCTTGGCGCGGGCGTCGGGTTCACCTTGGCCCTTGTCTTGATGGCCGCCGCTCGGGAGAAGCTCGAGCTGGCGAACGTGCCGGACATCATGAAGGGGACCGCGCTCGCGTTGATGATAGCCGGATTCCTCTCGGTGACTTTCATGGGGTTCGGCGGACTTGGAGGATGACGGGATGCTCTATCACTACCTGATCGGAGTCGGTTCTGTGGTGTTGCTGTTCGCCTTGTGGATCCGCATCCAACGAGCGTGGAAGCGGTCGTTCTCGGAGGTCGGAAGCGACCCAGACGCGCTTGCGGGGCGCAGCGGCTGCCGCGGATGCATCGACCCCTCAACCTGTAACCGGACGCCCAATAGCGGAGCCTGCATGGCTCGGGAGGAGAAGTCATGACGTCTGCAGTGACCCATCTCGACGAGTACGAGACCAAGCCGCGGTTCGAAGCGGTGGTCGTCTCGAGCCAACGAATCACGCCCGAAGCGTCCGACGCGGAGGTTCGAGAGCTCACTCTCGACATCCAGCAGCCCGATTTCGAGTTCGAGCTCGGGCAAAGCGTCGGCGTTCTTGCCCCGGGAGCGAAGGAGTTCGGCCAAGAGCATCACTTTCGCTTGTACAGCGTCGCCGACTTGCCCGAACGCGGGGAGCATGGGCTCCCCAGAATCCGAATCGCGGTACGACGTGCAAGCTACGTCGACAAGTACAGTGGCGAGGAGTACCCCGGCGTCGCGTCGAACTACCTGTGCGACCGGGTTCCTGGAGACCGAATCACCATGTCCGGCCCCTACGGGCTGGCTTTCGAGGTCCCCGAAGAGATGGACGCAAACCTCATCCTGATCGGGACCGGCACCGGGATCGCCCCCTTTCGCGCTTTCGTGAAACACATCTACAAAGATGTCCCGAGCTGGAAAGGCACGGTCACCCTCCTCTACGGCGCGCGCAGCGGGCTCGAGCTTCTCTACATGAACGACGCCAAGGACGACTTTGCGCAGTACTACGACGAGGAAACGTTCCACGCGTTCAAGGCGTTGAGTCCCCGACCGGCCTGGGAGGCGCCGATCGATTGGGAGGGCGCCCTATCCGAACGCGGAGAGGAGCTCTGGAAGCTCCTCGGTCTCCCGAACACCTACGTCTACGTGGCGGGGCTTGCCAAACTGCGCGGTGAGCTCGACGACGCGTTTGGTGAGGTCGCAGGATCAGAGCGCAAGTGGGCTCGCCGAAAAGCCGAACTCATCGCCGGTCAACGTTGGGTCGAGTTGCTCTACTGAACACCTAGAAGAGCGTCGCCCGCGGAGGCAGCGATGACCTACTGGCGCGCACAGAATGCGCGAGTCCGGCGCGTGATATGCGCCACGTACACCGTTCCGTCGGGCCCCCTTCTGTCGTAGGCTGTCGACCATGCAGACCGTTCCGAAGGCACTTCTCAAGACGCTCTACAACCATGCAAGCCTCCGCAACGACGAGGCCGGCGTTCAGTTCTCGGTCAAGAACAGGCTCGCTCCCGCAACGCTCAAGCGGGTCGACCGCGTCATTCTCGATGGGGAGGCGGTCGCGCCAGATCGAATTCGGGTGCGGATCGACGAAGGGGAGACCCTTCCGTTGACGAAGCTCGGCAATGGCCAAGAAGCGATCGACTTCCCGCTCGGCACGCTTCTCACGTTCAGCCTGAACGTGAGCAAGCTCGACCAGGGCGATCACACCCTCGAGCTTTCGTTCGAGACCGACCCTTTTGGGGAGCTCGAGCTCGACGTCACCGACGCCGTCGACGCCCCGCGCGACCCCACAGCGATCCCGAGAGACGAAGCCAACGACTACGGCGAGGAGATCATTCGCACGCGTCAGGAGTTCATCGAAGAGCGCACCGGAGTACGCCCGGAGCACATCGCGAAGTACGGTATCGACCCACACTCGACGGAGGGCAACATCGAGCATTTCATCGGGACGGCGCAGCTCCCGGTTGGAATCGCGGGGCCGCTTCTCGTCCATGGAGAACACGCGGATGGCGAGTTCTACGTTCCGCTCGCCACGTCCGAAGGCACGTTGGTCGCGTCCTACAACCGCGGCATGAAGGTCATCCACCGAAGTGGCGGCGTTCGCTGCTCAGTCGTCGGCGACAACATGCAGCGAGCGCCTGTGTTCGTATTCAGCAGCGCAACCGATGCTCGACACTTCGTCGACTGGATCGTCGAGAAGACTAGCGAACTCCAACGCGTGACGCACGAGTCCGACCCTTTCGTCGAACTCAAGCACGTCGACTACTACCTTTCAAACAGCTTCGCCTTCCTGCGGTTCAACTACACCACGGGAGACGCGGCCGGGATGAACATGGTCAGCAAAGCCACGTTCGCTGCCTGCAACTGGATCATGCAGAACTGCGACGCGATCGAGATCGTCCGGTTCTTCCTCGAGTCGAATTTCGCGACCGACAAGAAGCACTCCACGATCAACACCATGCGCACTCGTGGGAAGCGCGTCACGGCGGAATGCGTGGTTGACCGCAACGCGCTCCGCGAGATCATGGGCGCCGACACAGAGATGCTGTACCAGCACTACAAGGTGGCGAATATCGGGTCGATGCTCTCGGGCACGAACAACAATGGACTGCACTCGGCCAACGCCATCACGGCAATGTTCATCGCGACAGGACAGGATGCCGCGAACGTCGCCGAGTCTTCGTCCGCGGTGCTGTACGCCGAACTGACCCCGGAGAAGAACCTATACATGTCGGTTACGCTGCCATCGCTGATCGTCGCGACGATGGGTGGCGGTACCGGGCTGCCAACGCAGCAAGAGAGTCTCGAGATCCTCGGTTGCGTGGGCAAGGGCAAGGTTCGAAAGCTCGCCGAGATCATCGCGGCCACCGTAATGGCCGGAGAGATCTCCCTGGCCGCAGCCATCTCCTCTCTCGACTGGGTCTCTTCGCACGATCGCTACGGCCGGAACGACCCGACGAAAGCCGACAACTCGTAGCCTCAGGCCGAGAGTTCAGAGACTCGCACGCGCCCGGCGGAGGGTTTCAGCCGAGCGGGCCAATGCCTCTCGTTCAGACTCGTCCACCTCGGGCTCGAGGACCTCAACGGCGCCGTCCTTGCCGACGATCGTAGGAAGCGAGATGGCGAGATCCCGAATACCCATCGCTCCCTCTTGAACGCGACAAACCGTGAGAACGCGGCGCGTCCCGCGAAGCGCCCACCTGAGCAACGTGGACGTCACGACCCCAATGGCATGATTGGTGGCGCCCTTTCTTGCGATGATCTCGTAGGCCGCCGTGCGCACTTCACGGGCAATCGCTGACTCATCCTCGGCGGTCCATCCAGGCCAACTTCGGACCGGGTTTCCGCCCACCCGAGCAAGAGACCACAGGACGACCTCGGAGTCCCCGTGCTCTCCGACCACCTGGGCGTGAATCGATCTCGCATCGACGTCCAATCGTCGTCCGAGTGCCTGCCTCAAGCGCGCGGTGTCGAGCATCGTCCCAGTACCGATCACTCTCTCGAGGGGTAGGCCGGAGGCTTCGGCGGCCACCTGGGTCATCAAGTCGACGGGATTGGTGACCACGACGAGCATCCCGCGCAAGGATGCGAGCTGGCTGGCAATCGCACCGATGATCGCCGCGTTCGTTCGAAGGAGATCGAGGCGGCTGTCCGATGGACCCCCGCCTTTTCCGGCGGCAATGACAACCGCATCTGCATCTTGCATCTCCTCGATCGATGTCGCCTGAACGGTCGCCGAGGGATGAAACGCAGCGCCGTGACGGAGGTCCATCGCCTCTCCCTCCGCGAGCGCAGACCTAACGTCATGGAGCAGGAGTTCGGTGGCCACGCCGGCGTGCAGGATCGACGAAGCCACGCTCGCGCCGACCCAACCCATGCCGATGATCCCGATCTTCATGCGCCGCCGTCGCCTAGTACCGTTCGGGTGCGAGCTCCCAGACAGTCGGAGACCGCCAAAGGGCCGAGAGGGTCAATTCTCGCATGTGGCTGAACTCTCGAGGAAGCTTGTCGTAGAGTCGGTCAAAGAGCGACTCTTGGTCGTAGAGTTCCTTCTTCCACTCCTCGCGGCCAACGCTCATGACCTCTTTGAACTGGTCGCGGGTGAAATCGAGGCCTCTCCAGTCGAGCTGCTCGTATTGTGGCATCCACCCGAGGGGGCTCTCGGTAGACCCTGCGCGGCCGCGCACGCGATCGACGATCCATCGAAGGACGCGCATGTTCTCCCCGAAGCCGGGCCACACGAACTTTCCGTTGTCGTCTTTGCGGAACCAGTTGATCAGGAAGATGCGAGGCGGCTTGGGTGTGCTGCGCCCAATCTCGAGCCAGTGGTTGAAGTAGTCCGCCATGTGGTACCCGCAGAAAGGCAACATGGCGAAGGGGTCGCGTCGAATCTTCCCGACCTCTCCGCCAGCCGCCGCCGTCTGCTCGGAGCCGATGGTCGCCGCCATGAACACGCCGTAGGCCCAGTTGAACGACTGAACGACGAGCGGCATGGTGCTCGCCCGACGGCCACCGAAAACGAACGCATGGACCGGAACCCCAGCGGGGTCCTCCCAATCCGGGTCGATGACGGGGCACTGCGACGCTGGGGCCGTGAACCGGGCGTTGGGATGAGCGGCGGTCCGCCCGCTGTCCGGAGTCCAGTCGTCTCCCCGCCAATCGGTGAGCTTGGGCGGAGGTTCGTCGGTGAGCCCTTCCCACCACACGTCGCCGTCGGGCGTCAGAGCGCAGTTCGTAAAAATGCTATTGGCTTTACAAGACTCGAGTGCGTTCTTGTTGGACTTCTCAGAGGTACCCGGTGCCACACCGAAGAACCCGGCCTCCGGGTTGATCGCCCGAAGCCGACCCCTGGCGTCTGGCTTGATCCAAGCGATGTCATCCCCAATCGTCGTGACCTTCCAGCCGTCCTCGGCAAAGGCCGTAGGGGGCACGAGCATCGCGAGGTTGGTTTTCCCGCATGCGCTCGGCAGCGCGGCTGCGATGTAGGTCTTCTCACCCTCCGGGCTTTCCACGCCGAGGATCAACATGTGCTCGGCAAGCCAACCTTCGTCCCGAGCCATCACCGAGGCGATTCGCAACGCGAAGCACTTCTTGCCAAGTAGCGCGTTGCCTCCGTATCCACTTCCGAACGACCAGATCGCTCTCTCCTCCGGATAGTGGACGATGTACTTGTTCTCGTTGTTGCATGGCCACGAAACATCCTGCTGGCCTTCGCCGAGCGGCGCGCCCACGGAGTGTACGCATCGCACGAAGTTTGGCCCTCGGAGGTGTTGGTACGCTGCCTCGCCCATGCGCGTCATGATCTTCATGTTCACCGCAACATAGGCCGAGTCCGAAAGCTCGATCCCGATCTGTGAGATCTCAGAGCCGAGGGGTCCCATGCAAAATGGAATGACGTACAGCGTGCGGCCCGCCATGCATCCCTTGAAGAGTCCGGCGAGCGTGCTCTTCATCTCTTGGGGATCCATCCAGTTGTTCGTCGGCCCTGCGTCGTCCTTTCGCACGCTGCAAATGAACGTTCGGTCTTCCACGCGGGCCACATCGGCGGGATCGGAAAACGCCGCATAGGAGTTCGGGCGTTTGTCTTCGTTGAGCTTGACGAAGGTGCCTGCCTCGACGAGGCGATTGCAGAGCATTCCGTATTCTTCGTCTGAGCCGTTGCAGAAGTAGATGTCTGTCGGTTCGCAGAGTGTGGCAACCTCTCGAATGAAGCTGCGTGCCTCTTCGCTCTCGAGGCCGGATGGAAAGTCGATTGCGGTCGGGTCTAGGGTCATGTCTGCCTCTCTCGAAGTTGCGTCCTTTGTACCCGGGATCTGATGCATGTCCACGCTCGACTCAACGCGGTTTCGAAGCGTCTCGGGCGATGTCACACGCTCGAAAAAAGACCGCCGGATCCGGCGCAGGCGATGCGGTGAATCGCGACAAACCGGCGCAAAAGCTGCATCGTCTCGGCCTAGGCGAGCGGCAGATGGTTAGACCTCGTCGCTCCCCTCGTACCTCAGGTCCTCGAAAAGGGCGGTCGACAGATAACGCTCGCCAAAGCTCGGGAGGACGACGACGATCAGCTTGCCCTCGGCTTCCGGGCGCCGAGCGACCTGAAGCGCGGCCTCGACCGCGGCACCCGAGGAGATCCCGACAAGCAGGCCCTCCTCACGAGCGAGCCGGCGCGCCATCGAGAACGACTCCTCATTCGACACTTGAACGATCTCGTCGATGATCGCCGTATCGAGGACCTCAGGAACGAACCCGGCTCCGATCCCCTGGATCTTGTGGGGGCCGGGGTCTCCGCCCGACAGAACCGGGCTCTCGACGGGCTCCACCGCGACGGCTCTGAAGCTCGGTCGCCTCGCCTTGAGTACCTGAGAGACCCCAGTGATCGTCCCTCCGGTGCCAACCCCGGCGACCAGGTAGTCGACGCGCCCGTCGGTGTCGTTCCAGATCTCCTGCGCGGTGGTGTACCGATGAACCTCGGGGTTGGCGGGGTTCTGAAACTGCTGCGGAATGAAGCTGTCTTGGATCCTGCCGGCGAGTTCCTCCGCCGCTTGGAGCGCACCAAGCATCCCCTTCGCTGCCGGCGTGAGAACCAGCTTGGCGCCGTAGGCCCGTAGGACCGTGCGGCGTTCGTGCGACATCGAATCCGGCATCGTCAGAACGAGGTCATATCCACGCGCGGCAGCTACCATGGCAAGCGCGATCCCCGTGTTCCCCGAAGTCGGTTCGATGAGCACGGTCTTGCCAGGCGTGATCCGCCCCTCACGCTCCGCCGCGTCGATCATCGCAGCACCAATACGGTCCTTGACGCTATTGGCAGGGTTCTGGCCTTCGAGTTTGGCGAACACCTCCGCACCGAGACCTCGCCCGACCTGGTTCAGTCGAACGAGCGGGGTGCCCCCAATCAGCTTCGTGACGTCGCTCGCTACCTTCATGATCGCATTCTCAAGCCGTAACGCGTGAGTGCAAGTCTCCACCGCAGCCGGCTTCCCGCCGGTCGATGTGAACTCGGAGGCTACCACGGGCCATCCCACATCCGAAGGGCGCAGTCCGGTCGGGACCGCGGTGGGTCGGAGAGTCTCTGCCGCGCGGGCTAATCGGCGGAGGGCTTGCTCAGGCCTCGAAGGGCCGCGACCCACACGCGATCGGCGACGCGGGTCGGCAGCCAATGAAGCACCACCCGCCAAGCCTCTGGCTTGACCGAGTAGGCGGGCTTCGGGCGCTTCGTGGTGAGCGCGTGTTCGACGACCCGGGCGAGCACATCTGGGTCATGCGCCTTGCCTGCAGCCTTGACCGCAGGCCGTTTGAGTCGACCGATGACGGACGCGAAGTACCTAGACTCGCGTTCGGCCTCTGAGAACTGCGCTTCGATGCGCGTGACCATGTCGGTTTTGAAGGGGCCCGGCTGAATCGTGATCACGGAGACGTCGAGCAAGCGAAGTTCTCGGCGTAGCGAGTCAGTATAGGCTTCTATGGCATGCTTGCTCAGCGCGTAGGCCCCGACGAATGGCGGGCTGCTCTGCCAACCGGTTTCCGAGCTCACATTGACGATGCGACCCTTGCAGGCGAGCACGAGCGGAAAGAAGGCCTGATTGACCCGAAACGTGCCGAGCAGGTTCACATCGAGTACGCGATGGAGCTTCTCCTCGGGCATGTCGATCAGTGCACCAAACCCCGTCACGCCTGCGAAGTTGACGACGCCATCGAGGTGGTCGGTCTTCTGAGTGACATCGCCGACAGCCCGCTGGACCGCTTCCGCGTCCGTGACGTCGAGAACCAGAGGCTCCACGTTCGGCAGTTCGCCAACAGATGCAAGTGCATCGTCGTCATAGTCGGCCGCGAATACGGTCCACGAAGCCCCGGAAAGGCGCCTGACCAGGGCGCTCCCGAGCCCACCCCCGGCCCCCGTGACCAGTGCGGTTTTGGATTCGGGCATGCCCCTCAGCCTCCCTCTGCGAGCACGGGAAAGCGCTCGTAGTAGAAGTCGAACCGCTTCCGAAGGTCGTTGGGGTCGACGCCGAAATCGCCGACGAGGTCGTAGACGATCCGCCCGTGCTTCCCACGCGGGTTGTCCGCCATGTACGCAACGAGCGACGTGCGTGCCTCATCCGTCATCGGCAATCCGGCCACCGCGTAGATCTGTTCCACCATCGCAACGTCATCTGCCATGAACTCGTGAAAGAGCACGTCGATGCTCCGTTCAGTGGGCAGTAGCCCACGGTCACGCACACAGGCGCGCAGCAGGTGCTCCACCCTATCGGCCCAGTAAGCAGCGACAGCCGGCGGATCGACTTTGGATCGCCGCATTCGATCTCCATACGTGAGCATGGTGATCGCCGAGGCTACGACCGACACCGGATCCCGGTGCGTGATCGCGACCGTTGCGTCTGGAAAAGTCTCGATCAGAGGACCCAGTTGCTCCATGTGTTGCGGCGATTTCAGGATCCAGCGGTCGGGGCCGCGGAGCCACTGGAGCCCCTTGAGAACGTTCTTCATGTACTCGTAGTGCGGCCGCTGGTCGTGTGCGTAGTAGTAGTCGCGCCACCTGGGTACCGTGGCATTCCAGTCTGGGAGGTACGTCGAGAAGTCGAGCGCGCCAACCTCGATCTCTTCGTGCACGTGATCGGGCGCGAGGTCGTGCATGTTTCGTAGAAGGGGAGCCACATGGCCCAGCATCGCATGCTCGGTGGCACACTTCTGGTACCGCGGGTCTTGCTCCTTGGGCACTTCGGGCAGCGCCGGGTCGGGGAACGGCACGAGACTCTCCCAGTACGGCAGAGAGCGCAGACGTTGATCTGCCGCGATGAGATTGACGAGGTGCGTGGTCCCAGAGCGAGGCAATCCCGCGATGATGATCGGTTCTTCGATCTCGACGTCCAGGATCTCTGGATGACGCCGCAACAGGTCGTGGAAGCGGAGCCGGTTGGAAGCGTACCGAACCATGTCGGCGAAGAAGCGGGCTCTCCCCATCGGCCCGAGCCCCTCGTCTTCGTCGGCGGCTTGACACCAGACCTCGAGGCGCTCGATGAAGTCTTCGGGACCAAAATCGGTAAGTTCGGTCTGCGATTTGGCATCACCGAGGACGGCGTCTACCGAGAATGTGATCTCGACCCCAGCGAAGCCGTCGAGAGCCATCTTCTGCATGGGGGTGAGGACTGGCGATGCGAGATCGTCGATGTGAATGTCACCGGGACTTGCGCTCAAGGTCGAGCCTTCTCTTTCTTCGCGGCTGCGAGCGTCGCCCTGTGATCGGACAACTGTTTCCGTAGCCATTGTGTGAGCCAGAAATTCTCGCTTCGCGACTCGAGCTTCTCGTGCGCCGCGATCATGACCTCCAATCCGCTGACGTGGTTCGGGGCCACCAAGAGCGCGACTTCGGCCAGGTGGATGGCTTCGACCGGTTCGCCCGCCTCGAGCCTTTCGCGGGCTCGCGCGACGACGGGATCCGGGCCTCCCGCAAGCTCGACGAGGTCCGCGCGCACTACAGATCCGGGAACGTCGTAGAGCTCGGTCGTCGAGCGGTGGTGAAACCATCCCGCGTAGTTCTCCCAGATGGCGCGAACACTCCACGACACCTTGCCGTACCCTTCCCCAACCTCGAGCTCCGACGGCAGCTTCACCTCCCGCATGAGGGTGTGGACGTCCTGGCCGCGGTTCATCCCTTTCACGGTCTCGTCGTGGACGTATCGGACCGCATCGCGCAACCGAGTGAGCTCCTCTCGAATGACCTCTTTGCCGATGATAGGGCCGCCGTGCCCCGGCAAGAGCACGGTTGGCTCGAGCGCGAGGACTCGTTCGAGCGATTCGATGAAGCTCAATGCCTCCCGATAGCGATCGCCTCGCACCGTCACCAGGTTCGGGAAGTGGCCAAAGAGGGCGCTGAAGAGATTGCCGGTCAAGCAAATCTCGTGATCGGGGAGCCATACGACCATCGAGTCAGTGGTCTCGCCGCCCGGCGTCCACAAGAGGTCGAGGCGCAACCCACCCAGACGAAGGGTGAGCTGATCGTCGAAGGTGATGTCGGGCGTCGGGGTGGACTGAGGCGAGAATCCCAAACCAGCGTTCTTTTGGATGTACTCAAGCGCCCGGGCGATCGCCTCCGCGAAGGCGAAGCCGCTTCGCATCGCTCGGAACGATGCGATTCGGGCATCGTCCGTTTGGTGCGCTTGGTTGTTGGCGTGGGCGACGAGCTCGGTGCCGTCTTGTCGAAAAAGGTCGGCACCACCCACATGATCGACATGCCCTTGGGTGAAGAGAATGTAGCGAACGGGTCCATCATCGACCGCATCGAAGTTTCGCTTATGGATGGGCGCCTCGAAGCCCATTCCGGTGTTGACGACGATCCGCCCTTCAGGGGTGATGATCAGAAAGGCGTTCGACAGCCCTTCGGACAGATAGATGAAATCGTTGATCCTCGTGGCTTCCGGCTGCGACGCCGGCTGGATTTCGTGTCCGTCGGGGCGTGTGCGATAGAGCGGTTCGGTCATTTTGGTTTTTCGGGGCTACTATGCCGACTCGCAAAGGTCTTGACCATGCCTAGAAACGAACACGAGGATGCACACACGGGGCCGGGACAGAGCGATCGCCGACGCCTCCGCCTTGGAGTCCTCGGCGCTGCGCGAATCGCTCCGTTTGCGGTACTTCGTCATGCGGAGAAGCTCGACGACGTGGCGGTCGTCGCCGTCGCAGAGGAGTACCACAGCGAGAAGCACCTGCGAAGCTACGCCAGCAAACATCGAATCGCGCAAACATATCGCTCTTTTGACGCGCTCCTCTCGAGGCCCGACATCGACGCCGTCTACATCCCGCTGCCGATCGGCATGCACGCGGACTGGTGCATCAAGGCGATCGAAGCTGGGAAACACGTCCTGTGCGAGAAGCCGTTCGCCGCCAACGCCGATGAGGTCGAACGCGTGCTCCAGGCGGCGCGGACGACCGACCTCGTGGTCGCGGAGGCGATGCACTTTCGTTACCACCCACTGGTCGATCGTGTTCGCGACATCATTCGGAGCGGCGAGATCGGCGCGGTCCAACACGTCGAAGCCACGTTCTGCGCGTGGTGGCCCTTTACTGACTTCCGATTCGACTATGAGACCGGCGGCGGCTGTACGATCGACATGGGTTGCTACCCCATTGGCTTCATTCGCGCGGTCACCGAAGAGGAGCCCGCGGTCACGAGCGCAACCGCCGGGCTTCACGGGACCCTGATCGATCGTTGGATGAGGGCGAAGATGCAGCTCCCTTCAGGCGGTGACGTTCAGCTTCTGGTCAGCATGCGCAGCCGGCACGTGTTCTCGCTATCGATCGAGATCCGCGGGTCTCGCGGGAGCATTCGCGTGTTCAACTACGTGAAACCCGAGGTCGGGCATCGCCTGAAGGTTCGAACCGATGCCGGTGTACGCCGAGAGCGCGTGCCGGGCGGGTCTACTTACGGGTCACAACTGGCGAGTTTCGCCGAAGCCGTCCGGACGGGCACACCGCCCCTGACCACCGTCGCCGACTCACTCAAGAACATGCGCGTCGTCGACGCCGTGTACCGTGCCGCCAAGCTTCCCGTCCGCGGAGACGAGGCGGTGCTTGCAAGGCTGCGCGCCCAAAAAGGAAACTCGTGAACACACCCGAACTCGCAGGAAAGAACGTCGTCGTCACCGGACCCACGAGCGGCATCGGCCGAGGCACCGCCCTCGCCTTGGCCGCTCGCGGCGCGCGGTTGATCCTCGTCGCAAGAAACTCGGACAAGTGCGCCGCGGTCGGACACGAGATCGAGCGAGCCGGCGGCCTTGCCCCGACTCCGGTCCTCGCGGACCTATCTCTCGTTTCCGAGGCGAAGCGGGCAGCGGACGACATCCTCGCACTCGATCAGCCGATTCATGTGCTCGTCAACAATGCAGGGATCGTGAACCAGAAGCGAACCCTGACCCAAGAGGGCCTTGAGCAGACGATGGCGGTGAACTACTTCGCGCCATTCGCGATGACCCTCAAGCTGCTCCCCAGTCTTCGTCGCGCCAAACACGCACGAATCGTCAACGTCACATCGAACAGCTACGCGATCGGGCGTCTCGACTTCGACGATCTCACCTTCGAACGGTTCCACTGGATGCTCGGGCCCTACGCCGCAAGCAAGCTCGGCAACATCTACTTCACGCGCGAGCTCGCACGTCGGCTCGAAGGAACCGGGATCACGGTCAACGCGGTGCACCCAGGCCTGATCTTCACCAACTTGGGGCTCGACAACGGCACCGGTCTTGCCAAGAAGATCCTGCCGCCGCTCTGGCGTCTCGTGGCGAAAGACGAGTCGGTAGGACACGAGGGGCCGGTCTACGCCGCCAGCTCTCCAGAACTGGAGGGCGTGACCGGCCAGTACATCGCGGACTGCAAGGTGACCAGGCTCAAGCGGATCGCGCTTCGCAACGAGCCGGCCCGGCGTCTTTGGGGCATCAGCGAAACCACGACGGGGGTGGTCTATGAGTAGTCGCCCCGCTACCGCTGTAGCGACGCGATTGGCGCTTCGCCATGCGCTCCCGCGTCACGCTCAGATCCCACCTCCGTCGGAGAAGAGCCGCGGAGCGAGGGGATCCTGGGCGGCCCGACGCGTACTCCGTCCAGCGGCGATCCCGACGAGGAGCATCACCACCGCGAACGCGGTTTGAGGAATCGTGCCCGGCAATGCTTCCCGCGCTGTATCCAGCCAAACGTCGGCCTCGACGACGAGGATGAAGGTCGCCATGATCAACACCAACGCGGCGAAGCCGCGACGCAGGGAGGTTGGGTCGACTCGCTGGGAGATTCGCGATCCAATGACCGAGCCGACGATCGCGATCGAGCCCACGGCAGCGACTAGGGGGTAGTCGACCCGTACGTGACTCACGTATCCGAGGAATCCGGCTCCGGTGTTGAGTACGATGACGAGCAGGGACGTTCCGACGGCAGTCCTCATCGTCAGGCCCGCCCAGAGAGTGAGGGCCGGAACGATCAAGAAGCCGCCCCCGGCACCTACGAGCCCGGTGAAACTGCCGACGACCAATCCCTGCAGGAGGAGCCTGCGGAAGGCATATGGACCCTGGGCCCCCGCCGTCCCGCTCCTCCGCCCCTGCCACATCGCCACCGCGGTCAGCACCATCATCGAAGCAAAGAGAAGCAGTAGAAGCGTGCCATCGACGAAAGCCCCAGCGCGTCCACCGAAGTACGCGCCCGTCATCCCGGCCGCGCTGAAGAGGGCACCGGCGCGAAGCTCGACGTTGCCCGCACGCCAATGGTGGAGCATCCCCGAGACGCTCGCTGCCCCGACGATGAGCAAGGAGCTCGCGATGGCCGTCTTGGGATCCAGCCCGAAGACATAAACCAAGAGTGGAACCGTGAGGATGGAGCCTCCGCCCCCGAAGAACCCGAGCGACACTCCGATCAAAAGGCTCAGCGCCAGACCCAACAACACCATGCCACCAGCTTTCGGGCCGCGCTTTCACACGGCGACGACGTATCGTAGCGGGACGAGGCGCTGGACGCTCCCCCACTCTTCAGCGCAGTTCAGGCGAGTTCGAGCGCCGCGGGACGGCCCTCGCATTGCGTCGAGCGCGATGAGTAATCCGAAGACCCCTTCACTTCTGTGGGCTGTCCCACAGCAACCCGCATTTCCAGGGCGAAGCGAGCAAGAACGTTTGGAGGACCGCAGTCCCGGGACGAGAATTGGCAGAGACGCGTCGGTCGAACCTCCCCGGTTTGCCTGGTCGCCGAGGGAGGGGTGCGGTGATGAGAAAGCTCATTGGGATCTTGGTCGGTTTGATGGCGTTGACCATCGGGTGCGGAGACGACACCCAGTTTGGCAGTGACCGCATGGGCGGAGCCGGAGGCGTGGCTGGTGGTGGTGGCGCACAGTGTGGCGGGGTAAGCGCCGAGGCGGCCGCGCTGGATACCGAAGAACAACGGTTCCTCGACCTTCTCAACCAACACCGAGCGGCCAACGGAGTCGCCCCGGTCACGGCCTGCACGTCGATGAATCGGTCAGCGCAAGCTCACAGCGAGGACATGCGCGATCAAGACTACTTCGATCACACGGGTCTGAACGGGTCTAGTCCTAGCTCTCGTGCGTGCGAAGCCTGCTTCGACAGCTGCCAGTCGACCGGCTTCGGTGAGAACATCGCGGCCGGCAACGCGGACGCCGACGCCACGTTCCAGCAGTGGGTGAACTCTCCGGGCCACAACTCAAACATGCTCGGAGAGAACTATGTCGTTGTCGGGCTAGGCCGAGCCAGTGGCGGTGGTACATACGGAGTCTACTGGACGAACGTCTTTGCGACGGGCACCGACGCAAGTTGTAACTGACTAGAACTGTTTCGCTTTCTACACGCGCTCGGCTGTGCGTGCCCTCGGGTCCGTCCTGCCGAGAAATCGTCCATCGTCGACGGTCTCCGTTAGGGTCCCCCGAGGAAACTCGATGAAAGGGAGCCTGTTCATGTCAGATCGCCAAGCCCTCGGTCGCGGCCTACGCGCCGCCATGTGGACGACGATGGCCGTCGCCCTGAGCCTGCCCGGAAGGGCGTCCGCCCAGGAGGAGGCCATCCCGGACAGTGTGGCCACAGACGTCGAGGGCTCGAAGACCGAGTCAGCCGGTGAGGCAACCTTCGCGGCGCCGCCCGAGGAACTACCCGAGGACGAAGAAGCGCTGAAGAAGGAGAAAGCCGACATCCACTGGAGCCTCAGTGCGGGCGGCTCGGTCAACACAGGTAACACCCAGTCGTGGAACCTCAGTGCCGGTTCCGACTTCGAGATGACCAAACTCGCCCACAGGCTCACGATGGAGTTGTTGTTCAACTTCGGACGCGCGAACCCTGTGCCTTCCGATCCGGAGAGCATCTACTCCACCGTGTCGAAGCAGCTGTTCTTCAACTCCCGCTACGACTACTTCTTCACCGACAAAGACGCGGTTTGGGCCTCGCTAGGCTATCGCTGGGATCCGCTCGCTGGCTTCACCGCGCAGTTGCTCGCCAACGCCGGTTATCTCCGCGCGTTCATCAAGGAGGAAAACCACTACTTCGCAGGCCGAGTCGGCTATAGCTACACCTTCGAGAACTACGAGACGCCGCCCTCGACCCTCACCGAGAACTCGAACATCCACGGCTTGCTTGCCGCACTCGACTACGAAAACCGGCTTAATGAGCACGTATCGTTTCTATCGAGCATCGTCACGATCTACAACTTGAACGAAATCGACGCTCAGATGGCCAAGCCCTTCAAAGACATCCGTATCTACATGACCGCCGCGCTGCTCTCGCAGCTGACCGACAAGTTGGCGTTCGAAGCGCGGTTCCTGCTTCTCTACGACCGACTTCCTGCTGGACCTGAACTCGTGAAGACCGATACCACGACCCTCTTCAGCTTCGTCTACACCTTGCGCTGACGAAAACCCTGCGTCCTACGACCTTGACTGCCGCAGGAACTGCGGAGAGGACGGGGAATGAGGCCCATCGCGACCAAGCGGGGCCAGCCGACCTGTAGAACGGACGACGGTTGGGATATAAGAGGATCCAATGAAGCCGCTGGTCGTGGTCTGCACTGATTTCTCCGAGTGCTCCGAGGAGGCGCTGGTCCAAGCGGCCGATGTCGCGAAACGCGATGGCGCCCGGCTCCTCCTCTTGCACGTCTCGAGCCCACCAGGGCGACGAGAGAGCCAGGCTCGGGCCTGGGACGAGGAAGCGATGCACACACTTCGGTCCCAGCGTCGGAGGCACTTCGCGGATCTCTCGGACAACGACGTCCAGTACGAGGCAATTCCGAGCAACGACGTCGCACAGGGAATCTGCGACGCAGCGCATCGCAACCGCGCGTCTCTGATCATGGTTGGATCGCACGGCCGTACCGGAGTCGTCCGTCAGCTCCTCGGAAGCGTGGCAGAGAACGTGGTACGACACGCCCAATGCAGCGTATTGGTCGTCCGCAAGTCGGCGTGGTGAGCCTGCATCGCAACTCCGGTTCGAGCTTGCCAACAGAGGCCTCTGCGTCCACGCTTGGAGCGCTTCGCCTGCTCTGCTGGGGCGGCACCAAGGAGACCTAGATGCGGAAGCAGCTCGGCCAGTGGCGTGCTCGCCGACGACTCCGTGACGACGTGGGTCTTTGGTACCATCCAGACTACAACGTCGAGGCGTTGGCCGAGACGGCTAGAACGCTGGGTCTCGACCCCCGTCGTAGCGAGAAGATCGCGGGCTGCGTGACGGGGCGGCTACGACTCCCACCAAGGGTCATTCGTCTGCCGCACGTCGCCACGGTCGCAGAGCTCGCAAGCGTTCATCCGCACCGCTACCTCGATCAAACGAACGAAGCCGCCTATCTCGGACGCGTCTTCGGGCTGCCCGAGGAAGACATCGACTCCGAACCGCTGATCTCGTCCCAGCGCCGTCAAGTCGGCGCAACGATCGAAGCCGCCCGGTGGGCGGTCGAGCAACGTGGGCGGGTGGGCTTTCACGCTGGGGGAGGCTTTCACCACGCCGAGCCCGAGGCTGGGATGGGTTTCTGCGTCTACAACGACGTCGCGGTGGCCATCGCACAGCTGCGATCTGCGTCCTTCGAAGAGCCAATCGCCATTGTCGACCTCGACTTTCATCAGGGAAACGGGAACATCATCGCCTTCGAGAAGGATGAAACCGTCTTGACGTTCTCGATTCACGGCTCTCAGTGGACCCACACGGAGGCCGTCGCCGACATCCAACACTTGCTTCCGTCGGGAACGAAGGATCGAGAGTACCTGGACACGCTGCGTGAGTCCCTGCCGGAGGCCTTGAGGTCCCACCGGCCTGCGCTCGTGTTCTACATCGCGGGCAATGACGTCTTGCGTGATGACGTCCTTGGTGAGTTCGAGCTCTCCGGTGAAGGACTCTTCGAACGTGACCGATGCGTCACGGAGGCCACCCGTAAGTGCAGCGCATCGCTCGTCGTGACGCTTGGCGGAGGATACAGTCGCGACGCTTGGCGACCGTCCGCCGACTACCTCCATTGGTTGCTGACCGATGAGATGATCGTCTCGACCCCCGAACCCGAGAACCTTACCGTGCATTGCGCGCGCATTGCCGAGGCGCTGAGCCCGCTCGATCTCCAACGCGAGAGCGGCGACTTCAACCTGACCGAGGAAGACCTCATGGGAGATCTCGCGGGGCCAACACGCCAATCGCGAAGACTCCTGGACTACTATACTTCTCACGGGGTCGAGTTCGTGCTCGAAGAGTACGGGCTCATGGACGAGCTCCGTCAGCTGGGCTTCGAGGACCTACGGCTGAGCATGGATCCGTCAGACCCTCAGCGGCAACGCGTGTCGATGCACGGTCGCAAGGACGGCGAAGAGCACCTTCTCGTCGAGCTTCTGGTCGGCCTGGCAAGCCGGAATGCGCCCGAAGGCCTCGAGCCGAACGAAGACCTCAGGTTTCTTTCGATCGAATGGATGATGCTCCAGAACCCAACCGAGTCGTTCTCGCTAAGACGCCCGCAGCTGCCGGGTCAAACGCATCCGGGGCTCGGGGTCGGCGAGCGTCTCATGAACATGCTGCTCCAGGCGGCGAGACGCCTGGGGCTCGACGGCATCTCGCACAACCCGTCGCGCTATCACATCGCATTCATCGGGGCGAGTCAGTTCATCTTCCTAGACCCCGTGCTTCAGGGTCGTTTCGAGGCGCTCCGCGCCGTGCTTGGCGACATGGACCTAGCGGAAGCTGCTTGGATGGTAGAGCGCGGTCAGGTCGTCGACGGAGACGGTCATGCCATCGAGTGGGACCCTGAGGTCTGTGTCGTCCCGGTCAGCGATCGCATGTTCCAGTACCTCACGAGCGCCGCGTACCAGGAATCGAGGGCAGCGGCGCGAAAGGCAGCAGAGGCGCAAGGAATCAAGACCGCGACCGTGTAGACGCTCTCACGAATGGCTCGTCGTTCGCGCCACGCAGCTATCGGCGCGTGCGGACCGTGACGCCATCGCGGACACTGTCGCTCGGATAGGCGATCACCCGTTCGCCCTCCTCTAGCCCAGAGAGCACTTGGGTGTCGAGACCGTTCGTCTGCCCCAACTCCACCTCGCGAAGGGAAGCCTCGCCGTCTTCGACCGCGAAGGTGCCCCAACCCTCGCCGACGCGAAAGACTGAGCTTGCCGGCACGTGAAGGACGTCCTCGCCCTCCCACACCGAGATCCGAGACTCGACACGATAGCCGTCGCCTAGGCTCGCCCAAACTTCACGTGGCTCATCGAGGTCGATGATCACGTTCACTCTTTGCTCCTCGACACCGAGTGCCGAGAGCTTGGTGAAAGCCGACGGTTCGATGTTGCGGACGTGGGCCCGAAGCGGCTTATTGCCACCCCAGCGAACGATCTCGGCCGGCGCGCCGGGTCGAATTCGAGTCGCGTCCTGGCTTAGCACGTCGATGACGATCTCGAGCGCCGCCGGATCCCCAACCTCGATGATCGGGCTTCCAGCTTGGACGACCCCTTCGCTCTCCTGAAGCACCTTCAAGACCTGACCCTCTACCGGAGACAGAATCTCGAGCTGCTCGCTTGCATCGCCCGTCCCGCTGAGCCTGAGGAGCGCCGACTGCGCGAGCTTGAGCTCGTGCTCCGCGACTCGACCCCCGAAGTTGGCCGAGCGAAGATCTTCTTTAGCCCTTCGCTCCTCGGCCTCGGCACGCTCCGCATCGCTGATCGCCATCCCGCCCTGCCCGACGACGGCCCGGGCACGCGCCGCCTCTTTCTCCGCGAAATCGAACGCTGCCCGTGACCGGTTGATCGCTGCTTGCGCCTGACGTCTCGCCGCCAGCGCGGCGTCGACCCTTGCCTGGGACTCGGCCTTCGTTCGTTCATTCAGCAGAGGAGGCGGCAGAGGCACCAACCTGGCAAGGACTTCATCCGCTTCGATGTCGTCTCCAGCGTCGAGCTCGATTCGGCCGAGGTTGCCGGCGAGAGGCGCCGAAATCTGGTAGCGATCGATGACGCGGGTCCGGCCGTCTTCGTTCACCGTGACTACGAGGCGGCCTTTCGTCGCACCGACGATCTCCACGTCGACTGGTTTCGGTCGCCACGCAACCACCCCGGCGGTCAGGACGAGGCCTGCCGCTAAGCCAATGACGACCCAACGGATCCAGCGGCGTCGTTTCGAGGTATTGCTCATCTTCGCACCACTCCTTACTCACGCGTCTTCAGCACGCCAACCAGGTCGAGTTCGTCGATTCGACGTCGGACGAGGAGCGAGCTCAGGATCGCGGAAACCACGATCACCAGAACGGCAACCGCGTAGGTTTGCTGAGAGATCATCAACGGAAGTCGAAACTGCTCCGGATCAGCCTGCTGATTGACCAGCGTCTCCGCCCCCCAAGCGCCGAACACCATCCCGATGGGAACGCCCACGAGGACCTGCAAGGCTTGCTCGCCCAAGAGGATCGACGACACTTCCGTTCGAGTAAAGCCGAGGACACGCAACGTCGCCAGGTCCCGGCTGCGCATCGAAAGGCTCACCCGCGCGTTGTTGTAGACGACCGCGACCGCAATCGCGATGGCAAACAGGGTGAGGATCATCGTGACGATCTCCCTAGTCCGCCGAGTTTGGCCTTCGAACTTATGGAGTACGTTCCGCTTGCGCGCGATCGATTGCACCCGTGGGATGTCGGTCAACCGGGACTGAAGCTCGGATTCGTACTTCGGGTCGACCCGAAGCATCGCGGTATCGAAGGTGGTTCCCTCCCGAAGGAACGTATGAAGCTCGTCCTTCTCCATGTAGCCTTGAAGACCGAACGACTCCTCGACAGTCCCCGTGAGCCGGAGATGCCGGGTGCTCCGGTCCCCCTCCTTGAGCTCGACCTCGATCAGATCGTTCGGCTCGGCCCCGAGCACTTCGGCGAGGATGCTGGTGACCAGCACTCCGGTGTGCGGAACCGTCACCTCCTCTTCGGAGACATCATAGAGTCGACGCAGGGTCGACCCCCTCGGGATCCCGATCAGGACCGTGTCCCGCCACCGAGGCCCGACCCTCATGCGTACGGGTGTCATTCGCAAGCCCTCCGCGTGAAGGACCCCCGGAAGGCTAGCCATATACCCGAGCGAACCTTCAGGAGCGTGTTCGGAAAGAACCACGGTGATGTCCTCTCGCTGCTTCTTGCCAAACTCCATGTCGAGGATGGGCTGCATCGCGTCCTCACCGAATCGACCCAGAATGACGATCGCGACCGCGAAAGCGATCCCCAACGACGAAACCAGCGTCCGCAACGGGCGCCTCCAGATCTCGCGCAACACCATCATCGTCGTGTTGGCGACGCGACGAAGGAGTGGGAAGCGCTCGATTGCGGACGCGCGGTATCGCGCCGGTGCCGGTGGGCGCATCGCCTCAGCGGGCGGCAGCGAGACGGCCCGACTGACGGAGATCGAGATGCCCGCCGCCCCAGCCGCGAAACTCGCGAGGATCGCATTGACACTGACGAATAGATCCACGCGACCGCGGACCATCGGTAGCCGGAAGGACTGCGCAAAGAGATCGAGCAAACCGTTCCCCATCCACACGCCAAGCATCACTCCGAAGATCGATCCGAGGAGCACGATGACGCCAACCATCTTGAGGTAATGGGCCGCCACCGTCGCGTTTCCATAGCCAAGCGCCTTGACGATCGCGATCTGCGAGCGCTGCAACGCAACGAGCCTCGAGAATACGACGTTGAGGAGGAAGGCGGCGACGGCAAGGAATACGACCGGTAGAAACAGGACGAGGCTTTCGATCTGCTGAAGCTCCCCTGTGAGGATCGAGTGAGACATCTGATGCTTGCGCGTCTGAGCCCCGAGGCCTCCGTAAGGCTTCAAGATTCGGTCGACGCCGACGAGCACCGATTCCCGACTCGCCCCGGGCTCGAGCCTCATCACAACGTTATTGAATGCGCCTTCCATCTGAAACGCTGCGGCAACGCTGTCTCGCGACATCCAAAGGGGGCCGTACCGAGCGTCGTCGACGACGATGCTTCCCGGATCGACCGCAAACACGAACTCCGGGGACATGCCGACTCCGACGACGATCAAGTCGTGGAGCTTGCCGTTCAGGATCGCCGGTAGCGTCGAACCAGGAGTCAGGCCATGCGCGTCTGCGAAGGGCTCGTACACGACGACCTCCCCGCTTCGCCCTGGTTCCGGCATCCGACCGGCCGTCAGAAGGACGTCGTTGAGGGGCGATCGCCCATGCGTCGGCACAGAGACCAAGGCACCGCGCGCGGGTGTGATCATCCCGTCGATGGGCAGCAAGACCTGCTCTACGATCCGCGGATATGCCTTCGACACCCCTGGAAGCTCCTCGAGGCGATCTGCGACGGCGTCAGGTGCACGCTTGAGCCCCGCGAACACGTCGGCAAACCGGTAGTTCTCGTAATAGGCCGCGCGAGCGTGGCCAAGGGCACGCCAGGTCGTCCGAAGGGTGATGTAACTACCGACACCGACCGCGACGACGAGCGCGATCGTCAAGGTCTGGCCCTTCAAACGAAGTAGATCGCGCAGGAGTTTGCGGTCGAGGAGGTTCACCAGGAGAGTTCCTTGGGGGCGATCTTGTCGTCGTTCCGTCGATCTTCTTGGATTCGCCCATCCGACAACGAGACGACTCGGTCGGCCATCGATGCGAGCGGCGCATGGTGGGTGATGACCGCGGTGGTCGTTCCGAGGGAGCGATTGACCTCATCGATCACCTCGAGAACCTTGATTCCGGTTTTGAAGTCCAGGGCACCGGTCGGCTCGTCACACAAGAGAATGTCCGGCTGTTTGGCAACGGCGCGGGCAATCGCAACGCGCTGCTGTTCGCCTCCGGACAGCTGCGAGGGAAAATGGTCCACTCGTTCGGCGAGTCCGACCAGCGACAGAGCGTCGCTCGGATCGAGCGGTCGCTCCGATATCTCAGTGACCAACGCGACGTTCTCGCGGGCGGTCAGACTGGGAATCAAGTTGTAGAACTGGAAGACGAACCCGACATGCTGGCGGCGGAAACGAGTGAGCTCCCGGTCACCGGCCGTCGTGAGGTCTTGACCCAGGTAGGTGACGCGACCCTCCGTTGCGACGTCCAGCCCCCCGAGTATGTTGAGCAGCGTCGATTTGCCGCTACCGGATGGCCCGAGCAACACCATGAGCTCGCCCTTGTGCAACCCGACGTTGACCCCGCGGAGGGCGTGGACGTCGACATCGCCCATCCGGTAGGTCTTGGTCACCCCATGGGCGGCCAACACGATCTCCCGATCTTGCGTCTCGGCCACGGTGATGCGTTCCTACCATGCCTCCGGCTCGTTGCGGCGTACTCGAACGCGCAGGAGCTGCGCCTGTGGTCGGCTACCCGCAAAAACTGCACGCCGCGATCACGAGTCGCGTCCCCGACCAAGGCGCATCCGGGAGGCAGTCTTAGTCGATCCCGAGCTTCTGCTTGAGGTTCTTCATCCGCAGTCGCACGTCGGATCCAAGGGCTTTGAGCTCTTCTCCCACGTCGTCGGCAACCGCGTCCAAGCGGCTTTCGAAGTCCGCGAGGCGCGGCTTGATGTCCTCCCAGGCGTCCTTGGCGTCCATCCCCGCGAGGTGCATTTTCACACGGATTTCGTCGGCCATACGCCTCAGGTCCTCGCGCGTATCGTCTAGATCCTGCCTGAAAGATCTGTTGGCTTCTTGAGCGCTCATGATCGCCTCCTCCTACGGGTGCTCCCTGCAGCCAGCGTGCCAACGGCGACGGGTACGCTTCTTGCTGCTGGCTGTTGAGGCAAAGCCGAACCATGGCGATCAAGATTCGAAAAGGCCTCGATATCCCCTTGGCCGGAAGACCTGCGCAGCAAATCGAGCCGGCCAACCCGGTGGGTTGGGTTGGGGTCGTCGCCGCGGACTACCGGGGACTGCAAGCGAAGGTCGCGGTCGAGGTCGGCGAACATGTGCAACTGGGCCAGCCCTTGCTCTGCGACCGGTTCCGTCCCGAGATCGTGTTTACCGCCCCGGGTGCGGGCGAGGTGGTCGCCGTCCATCGCGGTTCACGCCGGTCGCTGCAGACGGTCGTCGTGCGTCTCGAAGGGAAGTCCGAGCGAACTTTCGCCTCGTACGACCGTGGCGGGCTGATGCAGATCGATCGCGAAGCCGTTCGTCGACAAATGCTCGCGTCAGGACTGTGGCCGTCCCTTCGTACGCGACCCTTCAGCACGATCCCCGACCCGATGAGTGTCCCGCATTCGATCTTCGTGACGGCGATCGATACCAACCCACTTGCCGCCGACCCCGAAGTGGTGATCCGAGAGCGTTCGGACGCGTTCTCGGACGGCGTATCCGTGATGACGCGGTTGACCGATGGACCGGTCTACGTGTGCCACCGAGATGGCGCCAACCTTGGCCTGCCGAAACACGACTCCGTCAAGGCCGTGGGTTTCGCTGGGCCGCACCCCGCCGGCTTGCCCGGCACGCACGTACACTACCTCGACCCTGTCGACGAGACCAAGGTCGTCTGGCATCTCCAGTACCAGGACGTCATTGCGATCGGCGCCTTGTTCACCACAGGCCGCATCGACACCGAGCGTGTCGTGTCCCTCGGCGGGCCCGTCGTTCGAAACCCACGATTGGTACGAACGAGGTTGGGCGCGAGCACCGAGGATCTCTTGGCCGGAGAGCTCGAACCCGTCGAATGTCGCGTGATCTCCGGTTCGATCCTGGGGGGCAGGCGGGCGGCCGGGCATGCCAGGTACCTCGGTCCACGCGACCTCCAGGTCACCGTTCTGCACGAGGACCGTTCGCGTCACTTTCTGGATTGGCTCGCCCCGGGTTTCGGCAAGTACTCCGCTATCCAAGCGTTTGCCTCGAGCGTGACAAGACGGCGGGAGTTCGCCCTCACGACATCGCAGCACGGAAGCCCGAGAGCGATGGTGCCGATCGGAAACTTCGAGAAGGTCATGCCCCTCGACATTCTTCCCGCGCCGCTGCTCAAAGCACTCATCGTTGGCGACACCGAGTCTGCGCGTGCACTCGGTTGCCTCGAGCTCGACGAAGAAGACCTGGCCCTGTGCTCGTTCGTCTGCTGCAGCAAGTACGAATACGGCCCCTATCTTCGACAGACCCTCAGCGCGATTGCGGAGGCTCGGTGATGCGGCCACTGAGGAAGTTGCTCGACAAGCTTGAACCGCACTTCGCAAAGGGCGGGAGGCTGCAAGGGTATCAGGCCATCTACGAGATGGTCGACAACCTCTTCTATTCGCCGCCAGACGTCGCGCGTCATGCCCCGCACGCCCGCGACGCGATCGATCTCAAACGCGTCATGGGACTCGTGGTCGTGGCCGTCGTGCCGTGCGCGATCGTCGGTATGTGGGACACCGGGTATCAAGCGAATCTCGCCCTTGAGGAGCTTCAGCTGAGCGAGCCCGCAGGTTGGCGAGGACACCTCATGGCAACCTTGGGCATCGCCGGTGACCCGAGCAGCGTCGGCGCCAATCTCCTCCATGGTTCGCTGTATCTACTCCCCATCTACATCGTGACCCTGCTCGCTGGAGGCCTTTGGGAAGTCTTGTTCGCAGGTGTTCGCAACCACGAGATCAACGAAGGCTTCTTCGTTACGTCCATCCTCTACGTTCTCATTCTTCCCGCCACGACTCCGCTTTGGCAGGTGGCGCTCGGGATCTCCTTTGGCGTGGTCATCGCGAAGGAGGTGTTCGGCGGCACGGGAAAGAACTTCATGAACCCAGCCCTTGCCGGGCGAGCGTTCCTATACTTCGCGTATCCGGCAGATATGTCGGGCGACGCTGTTTGGGTCCCCCCGGTCGATGTCGTCACCGGCGCGACGCCCCTCGGGATAGCTGCGGAGAAGGGCGTCGAGGGCGTTCTTCAGAGTGGGGTGAGCTGGATGGATGCGTTCCTTGGTCCGATCCAGGGGTCCCTCGGAGAGACGTCCGCATTGGCCTGTCTGCTCGGAGGCGCGTTCTTGGTGTACAGCGGAATCGCCTCGTGGCGGATCATCGTCGCCGTCTTCCTCGGGATGGTCGCCACGACCCTGGCGTTCAACGCGATTGGCTCCGACACCAATCCGATGTTCGCGATGCCCTGGTACTGGCATCTCGTCCTTGGCGGCTTCGCGTTCGGCATGGTGTTCATGGCGACGGACCCCGTTACCGCATGCGCAACGAACGCCGGGCGGTGGGTGTTTGGCTTCCTGATCGGGTTGATCACGGTCGTCATTCGCGTTGCGAACCCGGCCTTCCCCGAAGGGATCATGCTCGCGATCCTCTTCGCCAACATCTTCGCACCGACGATCGACTACTTCGTCATGCAAGCCAACATCCGGCGGAGGGCGCGCCGACATGCCTGAAACCGAAACGCCAACCGGGGAGCGTGCCACCACGACCCTGCTCGTCGCCTTGGGCGTGAGTCTGGTCTGCTCGTCCCTCGTCGCGTCCGCGGCGGTGGTCCTCAAGCCGCGACAGGAAGCGAACCGGCTCCGCGAGGTCCAGCGGAACATCCTCGAGGTTTCCGGTCTCGAAGGCACCGTACGCCTCGACGAGGAGGGTCTCGAGCGCGTCGAGGTGCGAGTTATCGACTTGCAAGAAGGCACCTACGTCGAGGTCGACCCGACGGGTTTCGACCCCGCGGAAGCCGCCAAGGATCCCGAAACGAGCGTCGCGGTCCCACCCGAGATCGACCGAGCTCGTATCGGTCGGAGGGCCAAGTGGGGCGTTGTCTACCTGGTTCGCTCGGAGAGCGACGAGCTCGAGCGGATCATCCTACCCGTGTCGGGCCAGGGGCTCTGGTCGACGATGTACGGTTTCATCGCCCTCGAGATGGACGGCAACACCATCGCTGCAGTCACATTCTACGAGCACGGAGAGACCCCGGGCCTCGGGGATCAGATCGCAGACCCTTCGTGGCGCTCTCAATGGGAGGGTAAGCAGGTCTTCGACCAAGAAGGCCGAGTCAGGTTCGAGGTCGCCAAGGGGGCCGTCTCCGATAGCGACCCGCTGTCGACCCATCGCGTCGACGGGATCTCGGGGGCCACGCTCACCGGGAACGGCGTGACCCATCTGATTCGGTACTGGCTCGGTGACCACGGGTACGGGCCTTACCTCGATTCCTTTCAGGGAAAGGGCACCCCATGAAATCGGAAGCCAGACGCGCCCTCGTCGAGCCGATCGTCGACAACAACCCAGTGACGCTCCATGTGCTCGGCGTCTGCTCGGCGCTCGCCGTCACCACTGCACTCCTGCCGTCGCTCTACATGGCGCTTGCGCTGACCTCGGTGGCCGCGCTCGCCAACGCGGCGGTGAGCGCAATTCGTCGACTCCTGCCCAACAGCATTCGGATCATCGTTCAAATGACGATCATCGCGTCACTCGTCATCGTGGTCGAGCAGCTCTTGAGAGCATTCGCGTACGACATCAGCCGCGAGCTCTCGGTGTTCGTCGGGCTGATCATCACGAACTGCATCGTTCTTGGAAGGACGGAGAGCTTCGCCTCGAAGAACCCAGTAGGTCTGAGCTTCCTCGACGGGATCGGCAACGGCCTCGGATACAGCGTGGTCTTGATCCTGGTTGCAGGGACGCGAGAACTCCTGGGGGCGGGAACGCTTCTCGGATTCACGATCCTGCCGACGGTCGCCGAGGGCGGCTGGTACGAGCCCAACGGCATGATGCTTCTGCCGCCGAGCGCGTTCTTCGTCATCGGATTGATGATCTGGGCGGTCCGGTCGTGGAAGGCCGAGCAGGTGGAGAAGCCCGAATTCAGGATCAGCGAGGTCCATCGGACGGAGGCGCTGCAATGAGTGACTACGTCGAGCTCTTCATCCAGTCGGTGTTCGTCGAGAATCTCGCCCTCTCGTTCTTCCTCGGCATGTGCACCTTCTTGGCGGTTTCCAAGCGACTCGAAACCGCTTTCGGCCTCGGTGCCGCGGTCGTCGTCGTCCAGTTGATCACGGTTCCTGCCAACACCTTTCTTTTTGACCGTGTCCTCGCCGAGGGCGCCCTCAGCTGGGCCGGCTTTCCCGAGGTTGACCTCAGCTTTCTCGGACTAGTCACCTACATCGGTGTGATCGCGGCGATGGTTCAGGTGCTCGAGATGGTGCTCGATCGGTACTTTCCACGGCTCTTCCACGCACTCGGAATCTACTTGCCTCTGATCACCGTGAACTGTGCGATCCTCGGGGGTACGCTTTTCTCGGTGGAGCGGGACTACACGATGCCCGAGAGCGTCGTGTACGGGGTGGGCAGCGGGGTCGGTTGGGCCCTGGCGTTGATCGGGCTCGCCGGGATTCGTGAGAAACTCAAGTACAGCGATGTCCCCGAGGGCCTCCAGGGCCTCGGCATTGCTTTCATCATCGTCGGCCTGATGTCGCTCGGGTTCATGGCGTTCACCGGGATTCAACTGTAGGAGCCGCGCGATGGTCGAGGTAGTTGCCGCTGTCGTCGTCTTCACCGTCATCGTGGTCACCCTGTCCGGCCTGATCCTTCTCGCACGATCGCGGTTGACCGAAAGCGGCACGGTTGTACTCGTCGTCAACGAGGACCGACGATACGAGGTCGCGACCGGTCGGAAGTTGCTTTCGACTCTCGCCGAGGTAGGGCTTTATCTACCGGCGGCCTGCGGCGGCAAGGGCACGTGCGGTCAGTGTCGGGTGGCGGTCCTCGAAGGCGGAGGGCCCTTGCTTCCGACGGAGGCGGGACTGGTCAGTCCGCGCGAGGCCAACAACCACGTCCGCCTCGGGTGTCAGGTCAGCGTTCGCGAGGACCTGCGCGTGCGAGTCCCGGACGAACTCTTCGGAGTGCGTTCGTGGGAGTGCACGGTGCGCTCCACGCGTGGCGTCAGCACCTACATCAAGGAGCTCGTGTTCGAGCTACCGACCGGAGAGGAGATGCCATTTAAGGCAGGTGGATACGTGCAAGTCGAGTGCCCTCGGTACCGCGCGAGTTTCGCGGACTTCGACATCGAGCCGGAGTATCGGGTCGAATGGGACCGCCGAAACCTGTGGCGCCTCGAGGCTGTGGCGACGGAGCCTACGACGCGCGCCTATTCGATGGCGAACTACCCGGGCGAAAAGGGAATCATCATGCTCGACGTGGGGATCGCGACGCCGCCACCCGGAGCTGACGACCGAGTGCCGCCCGGCGTCGTGTCGTCGTACCTATTCAGCCTGCGCGATGGCGACCGAGTCGTCCTTACCGGTCCGTACGGTGAGTTCTTCGCCAAGGATACCGAGCGGGAGATGGTGTTCATTGGCGGAGGGACGGGGATGGCCCCGCTTCGTTCGCACATTCTGGATCAACTCAAGCGCATCGGAACCAACCGTCGTATTTCGTTCTGGTTTGGTGTTCGGTCGGTCCGGGATCTCTTCTACGTTGACGAGTTCGAAGCGTTGGCCGCCGAGCACGACAACTTCTCGTATACCGTCTCGCTATCAGAACCAGACCCCAACGACGACTGGACGGGGGCGGTCGGCTTCATCCATCAAGTCGCATTCGATCGCTACCTTAGCGACCATCCGGCGCCTGAGGATTGTGAGTACTACTTGTGTGGGCCGCCGTTGATGATCGCGGCGGTCACCGAGATGCTTCGCGACCTCGGGGTCAGCGAAGACGACATCATGTTCGACGATTTCGGAGGTTGAGATGGCCGTCTACATCATGAGTTTCCTGCTCTTCTCGATCGCCGTCGCCGGGCTGTCCATCGGCCTGCTGGCGGGTCGAGGAATCCGCGGTACTTGCGGCGGGCTCAACGGTCCGGACGGTTGCGGAGCGTGCGGCCGCGAACGTCGAGATAGCTGTCCGCGCCGGGGTAAACCATGAAAGCCGCGGACACGACCCGCGTCCGGGACTTCATGATACCGCGCCCCGTGATCCTCGGGGCCGACTCGGAGCTGCTCGATGCCGCGAAGGTTCTGGTCGATCGCCAGATCTCGGGCGCCCCGGTCGTCGACGACAAGGGAACGCTCGTGGGCGTGTTGACGGAACGAGATCTCCTCGAAGCGGTCGTCGTCGCAGGATACCACGACGAAGGAGGCGGGCGCGTAGCCGACTACATGACCCGTGAGGTAGAGGTGGCACGCACCGAGGACACACTGTTCGACGTCGCGAGGCGATTCATCGCTGGAACAGAGCGGCGGTTTCCCGTCATCGAAGACAACCGTATCGTTGGTCTCGTGACCCGACGCGATGTACTCCGCGTCGTCCTCGGCTCTCGAGGTTAGCGCGATGGCCGCAGAGTACATTCTCGCCATCGACCTCGGGACGAGCGGGCCCAAAGTTGCCCTGGTCAGCACCCAAGGCGAGGTGGTCGCTTCCGAGGTCGAGTCCACGGAGCTCTTCCTGAGTGATGGCGGAGGCGCCGAGCAGGATCCGGACGACTGGTGGCGCGCGATCACGACCGCCACACGGCGGATCACCGACCGCTACCTCGTGCCGACGGAGCAAATCCTCGCGGTGGCTGTTACGTCGCAGTGGGCCGGCACCGTCCCGGTCGATGCTCAAGGCAACGCGCTCGGTCGCGCGATCATTTGGCTCGACTCGCGGGGCGCCAAGTACGTCCCGGAAGTCACAGGCGGGTGGGTTCGCATCCAAGGATACGGCGCTCGCAAACTGGAGAGCTGGCTTCGGAAAACCGGGGGAGTTCCGAGCCTTGCTGGCAAGGAGCCTGTCGCGCACATCCTTTTTCTTCGACACGAGCGACCGGAGGTCTACGCGGGTGCGTACAAGTTCATGGAGCCCAAGGACTATCTGAACCTCCGGCTCACGGGCGAATTTGTCGCCACCGTCGATTCGATCGCCCTGCACTGGGTCACCAACAACCGCGATATCGACGACGTCCGATACGACGACCAACTACTGACGCAGAGCACGCTGCCTCGGGACAAGCTGCCCAACTTGGTTCGCGCTGTCGACGTCGTCGGGCACCTCACGGACAAGGCCGCCATCGAACTGGGACTCGACGCCGGCACCAAGGTGGTGGGGGGGACGCCTGACGTTCCGGCCGCTGCAGTAGGCTCCGGTGCCGTCCGCGACTTTGAAGGTCACATCTACATCGGAACGTCGTCGTGGCTCACCTGCCACGTCCCATTCAAGAAGACCGACCTCGCGAACAACATGGCGTCCCTTCCGTCGGCTCTGCCCGGTCGGTACTTCATCGGAAACGAACAAGAGACGGCGGGGGCCTGCATGACCTGGCTCCGGGACAACGTGTTTTGCCGGGACGACGCCCTCGACCCGGGAGCTCCGCCAGACGACGTGTTCGAGCGCTTCGGTAAACTGGCCGCCGAAGCCCCAGCAGGAAGCGACAAGGTCCTCTTCACGCCTTGGCTCTACGGTGAGCATACTCCGGTGGCCAACCCGCATCTGCGGGCCGCCTTCGCGAACGTGTCCCTGCGCACGACTCGAGCCCACTTGATTCGGGCGGTGATGGAGGGCGTCGCGTACAACACGCGCTGGCTCATGCGAGGCGTCGAGTCCTTCAACGGGCAACCGTTCGAGAGCCTCCGTTTCATCGGTGGCGGGGCGAAATCTGAGCTCTGGTGTCAGATTCTCGCCGACGTGCTGAACCGGCCGATCGACCAAGTCGCGGACCCGCTATCCGCAAACGTCCGAGGAGCGGCGTTCGTTGCCGCGGTCGGTCTCGGTCGCCTCCGAGTCGATGATATCCCGGCGCTCGTGCCAATCGAACGGCGATACTCGCCAAACCCGGCGCACCGGGCGATCTACGAAGAGCTGTTTTCCGCCTTCCTGACGTTCCAGAAGAACAACGAAGCGATGTACAATCGCTTGAACGCCAGCGCGCCGCGCGCCGCGCCGGCCGACGAAGGAAAGGCCCCATAGGTCGAACCGATGGACATCAAAGACCTCGCCAGCGTACGCCTCGGCCCGCTCGAACCTCTCGTTGCTCGCATCTATCGCCACGCGAAGCGCCTGCCAATGGTTCGGGAGAGGCTGGAGGCAGAGTACGCGCCGATCATGGATGCGCTCCGCAAGTCTGCGAAACCTTACAGCGACGATGTCGAGAATCACGCCCGTCTGCCCGAGCAGGGCCGAAGCCGCGACGAGATTCTTGCCGGCATCCGAGATCTCCAACAACGGGAAGCTGGCCGGTGGGAGGATGGCTACGTGTCGGGCACCGTGTACCACGGAGATCCCGAGCACATCGCCTTTCTCAACGAGGCGTACGCGATCACCTCGCAGACCAACCCGCTTCACTCGGACTTGTGGCCCAGCATTGCCAAGTACGAAGCGGAGATCGTCTCCATGACGGCCAACATGCTGGGTGCGGGCGAAGTGCGAGGCGAACCAGTGTGCGGCACGGTCTCTAGCGGGGGCACCGAGAGCATCATGCTTGCCATGCGGTCTTACCGGGATTGGGCGCGCGAGACGAAAGGCATCTCGTCACCGGAGTTGGTCGTCCCAACCACAGCGCACGCTGCCTTCGACAAGTCGGCGCAGTACTTTGGGATCAAACTGGTCAAGGTACCCGTTGGCCCAGACTACCGCGCAGACGTGGATGCGACCCGTCGAGCCATCACGCGTCGCACCATCTGCGTCGTTGGTTCCGCGGTCTCGTTTCCACACGGTGTCATCGATCCGATCGAGGAACTGTCCGAGCTCGCTCGAAAGCGGGGGATTGGCTTTCACACAGACGCGTGTCTCGGAGGGTTCGTGCTGCCCTGGGCGCGCAAGCTAGGCCACCCAGTTCCGCCGTTCGACTTTCGGGTTCCTGGCGTCACTTCCATGTCGGCGGACACTCACAAGTACGGGTACGCTTCCAAGGGGACGAGCGTCGTGCTGTACAGAAACCCCGAGCTTCGCCACTACCAGTACTACAAGGTCGCCGATTGGCCCGGAGGCCTCTACTTCTCGCCTACGTTCGCCGGGAGCCGCCCGGGCGCGCTGAGCGCGGCTTGCTGGGCCGCGATGATCTCGATGGGCGAAGACGGGTACCTCGACGCCACCCGTCGCATTCTTGCGACCGGCGCGAAGATCCGCGAGGGGATTCGCCAAATCGATGGGCTCTACGTGTTGGGCGATCCGCTCTGGGTGATCGCATTTGGCTCCGACGAGCTCGACATCTATCGCGTCCTCGAGCTGATGACGAAACGCCGTTGGAACCTCAACGGCCTGCACAAACCACCGAGCGTCCATCTCGCGGTCACCCTGCGGCACACCGGTCCAGGGATCGCCGAGCGGTTCCTCGAGGACCTACGCGCGGCCGTCGACGAGGCACGAACCTCCCCGTCGGAGGAAGGCGGGATGGCCCCCGTGTACGGGATGGCCAACACGGTTCCCATTCAAGGCGTCGTGACCGACCTTCTCGATCGGTACCTTGACGTCCTCTACGAGGTGCCGGATTGACGCCCACCGCTGAGCACCGCTGCCGAATCGTGCTGACCGGAGGACCCGGGGGAGGCAAGACCACTGCCGCGGATCTGTTCCGACGCGAAATCGGCGATCGTGTCGTCGTCGTACCTGAGACGGCGACGATGCTGTTTGCCGGAGGTTTCCCTCGCACCGCAACGCCGACTGCGTTGGCGGCCACTCAGCGCGCCATCTTCCACACACAGCGGGCCCTCGAAGATGTGCAGAGTTCACTCTACCCGGGCCGGGTGCTCCTCTGCGATCGGGGCACCATCGATGGGGCCGCGTATTGGCCAGAGGACGAACCGTTGGGTTTCTTCGAAACGCTCGGGACCAGCCTCGAGACCCAGCTCGCGCGTTACGATGCGGTCCTTTTCTTCGAGTCCGCCGCGGTTGGCGACATCGAGATTGAGGGGGGAAACCCCACACGCACCGAGGACAACACCGAGGCGCGACGTCTCGACGTTCGACTTCGTGGACTGTGGTCGAAGCACCCCAGATTCCGTTTCATCCCCCACTCTCAGTCTTTCTTCGACAAGCTTCAGCAGGGTCTCCTCGAGCTCAAGGGTATCGTGGCGGCGCAAAGATCCGAACGCACCCCTCCTTGAAACGCTAGCTATCGCCCCGCCTCAACGGGGCGGCGGAACCTCAGCGACCTCGAGTACGGCCGCCCCCTTCACGCGGTCCTCTTTCAAATCGAGAAGCGCCTGATTGGCTTCCTCGAGCGGGTAACTCTGGGTATGGGTCCGGATCGGAATCTCGGAGGCGAGCGCGAGAAGCGCCCGCCCGTCCTCCCGGGTGTTCGCGGTAACGCTTCGGACCACGCGTTCCTGGAACAGGTGCTCCTGGTAGTTCAATGCGGGCACGTCCGACAGGTGAATGCCTGCAATGGCGAGCGTGGCGCCACGGTCGAGGGCCGCAAGCGCAGGCGGCACCAACTCGCCAGCCGGAGCGAACAAGATCGCACCGTCGAGGCCGTGCGGAGGTCGATCGAAAGTGCTTCCGACCCAAGCCGCGCCGAGCTCCTCGGCGAGCTCGCGATGACCGCCGCCACGACTGAACACGTACACTTCGCACCCCAGGTGGCGCGCCACCTGAATCGTCACGTGGGCCGACCCACCGAAGCCGAACAAGCCAAGCCTTCCACCGCGCTCGACGCCAGACATACGGAACGCGCGGTAGCCGATGATGCCGGCACAAAGAAGGGGCGCCAACTCGTGCGCGGAGAGTTCTTCCGGAAGCGGATAGACGAATGCCTCGGGAACCACGGCGAGATCTCCATAGCCTCCGTCATAGTCCCAGCCCGTGAACTGGGGTGCAAGACATAGGTTCTCGTCGCCGCGGTTGCAGAAACGGCACGCGCGGCATGTCGAACGGAGCCACGCGATTCCAACGCGAGCGCCTTCAGAAAAGCGCGTACAGCCGGGTCCGCGGCGCGCGATACGACCGACGACCTCATGACCGGGAACGATGCCGCGCCGGCGAGCCGGTAGGTCGCCTTCGACCACGTGGAGATCTGTACGACACACCCCGCACACTTCCACTTGCACGAGGACCTGACCTTCACCGAGCCAAGGCTCGGCGCGCTCTTCGAGCACGAGCGGGCGACGCTCGATGGGCGCAGGACCGGCGAGTGCCATGACACGCATGGCTGGAGCATGGCCCGCCGAATCGCGGCAAACAACAGCCGAGCGAACCCCGACCCCGCAAGAGTTGCAGTGGCGTGGCTCATGCCGAAAGGTTTTCGCGACGCCGAAGCCCGCCGCGCACGCCGGCGAGCAGGATGCTCCTTGCGCCAAGGGGCTGCCAAGCTTACGTAGGTGAGGGTGTCTCCCTGCTGGCCGTCGCGGGTTCCGCGGACGTCATCGAGGAGGCCGTCGACAGGTCGCAAGTCCGGCAGATGCGAGCGAGTATGGCGAACGCAGAACCAGGCAACGAGCCTTGGGCCGTGGAAGCCGAGGCTGTGTTGCGGTCGCTTGGCGTCGATCCGAAAGAGGGTCTCAGCTCCGATGAGGCACACGCTCGGGTGGCACGGTTCGGTGTCAACGCACTCGAGGAGTTCCGTCCGACCTCCTGGTGGGCCATCGTCTGGCGCCAGCTTCGCACTTTTCTCGTGTTGCTTCTGTTGGCGGCAGCGGTCCTTTCGTTTGCCCTCGGTGACCAACTCGAAGGCGTTGCGATCCTCGCGGTCATCGTGATCAATACCATGATCGGATTCGTGACCGAGCTTCGCGCCGTTCGATCGACTGAAGCACTGCGCTCCCTCGGCAGCACCGAGACGACGGTCAGACGTGATGGATCCGTGACGCGGTTGTCCGCCGAAAACTTGGTACCCGGCGACATCCTACTTCTCGAGGGAGGAGACATCGTCACGGCTGACGCGCGCATCCTGAGTGCCTCCCGGCTCTCTCTCGACGAATCGACGCTTACTGGCGAGTCGATCCCAGTCGAGAAGGGCCCGAGCGCGCTACCCCCTCAAACGATACTCGCCGACCGAGCCAACATGCTGTTCAAGGGGACCTCCGCCACGAAGGGAACCGCGGAGGCTGTTGTTGTTTCGACGGGCATGAACACCGAGCTAGGGCGAATCACCGCTCTTGTTCAAACCGCTCCAGATCGAAGGACACCCCTTGAGGAGCGAATCGATTCCTTGGGCGTCACCATGGGTTGGCTTTGCATCGCACTGGTTGTCGCCGTCGCGATTCTAGGCGCGATCGGCGGAAAGGACACGACCGAGCTCGTCAAGACGGGTATCGCCCTGGCAGTCGCCACTGTCCCCGAAGGGCTTCCAATCGTCGCCACCCTAGCGTTGGCACGCGGCGTTCTCAGGATGGCCCGAAGAAACGCGCTGCTCGAGCAGCTTTCGGCGGTGGAGACGCTTGGCTCGACCAGTGTGATCCTCACGGACAAGACCGGAACACTCACCGAGAACCGCATGACCGTCACGGAGGTGGTGGTCGCAGACGCTTCGTCGCACCCGGCTCCCGCGCCGCTCGCGCGAAGCGCCGTAGACGTCGCTCTCAAGAGCGAGACAAGCCGACTGCTGACCGCGGCGGCACTATGTAGCGACGCCTCGATCGACGAAATCGACGGTCAGGAAGTGCAGGTGGGGGACCCAATGGAGGTGGCGCTGCTCCGGGCACTCGATCAAGCCGGGCTTGATCGAGCCGGGGCGCTGCGCGACAACCCTCGACTGGCCGAGGAAGCCTTCGACCCAGAGATCAAGATGATGGCGACACTTCACCGGTGTGATGCGATAGGTCGAGTGATCGTCAAGGGAGCGCCCGAGGCGGTGATGACCGCCTCGAGTCATGTCTCTACGGGGAACGGCGCGGTCGAGCTCGATCGTGGACTGACGCAGCTTTGGCGCACGGAGAACCAACGGCTGGCGTCCGCAGGTCTACGAACGCTGGCGGTTGCTGAGAAAACGACCGACTCGTTGACCGACCCATATCGGGATCTTGTGTTGCTCGGACTGGTTGGGCTCTCCGACCCGCCTCGATCGGAAGTCGCGGAGGCGATTCGGCACTGTCGCTCCGCCGGGATCGAGGTCGTGATGGTCACCGGTGACCAAGGGCCCACGGCGGACCACGTGGCCGCTGCAGTAGGGCTCATCGAAGAAGACGAAAAGGGGCGAGCGCTGACGGGGACCGAACTTGAAGAGTTGCTCGAAGAGGGCGAGCCTGCCGTTCGGACACTCCGGTCGACCCGAGTATTCGCGAGGTCGGACCCTCGGCAGAAACTCGGTCTGTTGTCCTTCTTGCAGGGTGAAGGGGAAGTCGTGGCCATGATCGGAGATGGCGTCAATGACGCCCCTGCGCTGCAGAAGTCCGACATCGGAATCGCGATGGGCAAACGTGGTACGCAAGTCGCCCAAGAGGCCGCCGACATGATTCTCCGAGATGATCGGTTTGCCACGATCGTCGTCGCGGTTCGTCAGGGAAGGATCATCTTCCGCAACATACGGAGTTTCGTTTTCTACCTATTGTCTTGCAATCTAAGCGAGATCATGACCGTCGGGCTGGCGGCAGCGCTCAACACGCCGTTGCCGATCTTGCCGATGCAGATCTTGTTTCTGAATCTGGTCACCGACGTATTTCCCGCGTTGGCCCTTGGCGTCGGAGAGGCGGGCCCGGAAATCATGGAGACCCCTCCCCGTCCGAGAAGTGAGGCGCTACTGACGTCCCGCCACTGGGCGCGCCTTCTAGGGTACGGCGTTCTGATGAGCGTCTCCGTGTTGAGTGGGCTTGCGATCGCGCTGATCGTGTTCGACATGGAAGCGAAACGGGCGGTGACGGTGTCGTTCCTCATCCTCGCTGGGGCGCAGCTCGGTCACGTGTTCAACATGGTCTCCCCAAGGTCGGGTTTCGTAGCCAACGAAGTCACCCGAAATCCGTGGGTATGGGCCGCCCTCGTTCTTTGTGTCGGCTTGTTGTTTGCGTCGGTGTACGCGCCCGTGCTCTCGGAGGTCCTGGGGACTGAGCCCCCCGGAAGGGATGGGTGGATGCTCGTGCTCTCATTCAGTCTCGTACCCGTGCTCGTCGGGCAAGGCCTGCGAGCTGTCAGTCGCATGAGGGCGATGATCGGGGCGGGCGCGCGACGACGTGCGATCGCTTGACTCCCTCGGTGGCGCGGCGCCGTCGGATCGAGAACGGATGAAGACGCACATTTTGCATGCGTTTCGCCGGGTCAGCGATCGGGTGGGTGGACCGCGTCGGCCGCTCGCCGATTCGGACCCTCCGGGGGGACCGAAGGACGAAAAGTTGCCCTCCGAAGGTCCACAACCACTACCAACAGGAACAACGCGAATGATAGCGTACCGATGACTTGTCCGATCGACATCGCCATCATTACGGGCACCCACCCTTGGTCGAACAGCGACCAACTCATCAACGCGAGCGCGACGAGCCCGAGAGCGCAGGCCGCCGACAGCAGTCGACGACGCGACGCCTCGTTCAGAAACCTCTTGAGCTTCGGGTTCAATGGTCCTCCCACAAGGGCGCGATGGGCTTGAGCGTCGCCTCCGCGGCTTCTTGCGCGGGCTTGCTGAAGGGATGTGCGTACCCATGACACCCGACGCTTGCACAGCTGGTCCTGCCGGTGCGCACATCGTCCAGCACCCCCTGGTGATCCGGGACCTCGCTCCAGATTCGGCCGCTGGTGCTGTGGCACTGCATGCAGTTGTCGTTTCGAAACGGGCGGGCGATGTGGACCCGTGGGAGCGACTCGTGGGCGTCTTCCCACATGAAGTCAGTCAGAAAGTAGTATACGTGCCCCATGCCACCAAGCTTGGTGAGTGCGTAGCCGTACATCCCGTAGTCTTTGTGGCAAACGTAGCAACTCCTGTCCCCAAACATCTTGGTCCGCGAGTGGATCGCCGCGAGCCCGAGGCTGTCGGGATCGTTAGCGTCCTCGATGTGGAGATCCATCGTGTGGCAGCTTCCACAGAACTCCTGTCGTTCGGTGGCACGGAGTCCTTCGACGTTGCCGATGAGCGCGGTCAGAATCGGCAAGACGCCCAGGCCCAGCCCGAGGATGACCTTGACCTTGGCATCCGGCGGAGGGCGGTACACCAGGTAGAGCACCATGATCAGCGCCGCAAGAACAGCGCAGGTCAGTGCAAGCCAGGAGAGCGGCGATACGTGCATGGGGGATCGTGCTCGCCACGACTAAAGTCGAGCCAGCAGCGAAACCATGCTCCAACTCCGGGGAACCGCGCAAGCACGAAGATCGCCCGAACTGCCAAACGGGCGGCCCCGGTTCTTGCCGCACTTCTTGCGCTAGCAGCGGCCGGCATGGCGAGTTCCGCTGGGGCCCAACCACATCGCCTCGGCGCCGAGCTGTGGGGCCAGGCCAACCCGAACTACGGACTGATCGTGCTGCAAGGGTCGACCCGCAAGTACCCGTACATCGACGCCGAGGCGCTCGTTTGGGGAGGTGTGGGCGCTTCGCAAACGGGGTTTGACGACGACGCCACATTCGAAGCCCTGGTAGTCACCGTCCGAGTGCGCGACCCGCGCGGCGTGAGCGATACGAGGTTGGGACGCTTCATCTTGTCGACGGGAGCGGTGCGCGCCGTGCAGATCGACGGAGGCCATCTCGTTCTCCGGGCGCCGTCGAAAACACACGTCGAGGTTTTCGGGGGTGTCCCCGTCGAGGGCGATGCCGAGGGACGTGGTTCCGACTGGATGGTTGGGGGTCGCGTGTCACAGGGACTTGGAAAACGAGGCGTGATCGGCGGTTCGTACTACAACCGATTCAACGCCGGTCAGCGCTCGGACGAGGAAGTCGGGGCTGACTTCGCACTTCGCGTCGCGCATTGGCTCGACATGGCGGCGAAGTTCTCTTGGGAGATCATCAACCCCGGCATCGCCGAGGTGCTGGCAACGGTCTCGGCCCAGACCAAGAACAAGGCGATTCGCGGAGAGGTCTACGCGACGAAACGTTCGCCGACACGCATGCTTCAGCAGACTTCCCTGTTCACCGTTTTGGGCGACCCCGAGACTCTTGCGGTTGGCGCGAATCTTCGTTGGCGTGCGGCCCCTCGACTGGACCTTTGGCTCGACGCCGCTCTTCGGGACGCCCAGGAAGAGCTTGGCTGGAGTGGATACCTCCGCGGCGTTCTCCGAACCGACGATGAAGGAAAGGGAAGCATCCTCGGCGAGCTTCGTCGCCAGTCGGTGACGATCGCGAGATGGACGGGAATCCGTTTGGCGGCAGTGATCCCACTGTACGAGGATCGCGACACGACCGTTGGGTTGATGCCTGAGTTCGAAGTGATCATTCCGGACGACCCGCAGGAGGGTCAGGGCAAAGTATGGCCTTGGGGGCGGCTTGCCGTTCGTTGGCGGCCGAGCCCGAGCTGGGCGATCGCCGCGGCTTGCGAAGCAAGTGCCAACCAGGTCGAGCGGTACGAGGTGCGCGCCTTGGCGCGTGTGGCCTATCAGGGAAAGTGGCCGAAGCAGTGAACCGGGTTCTGGTAGCGCTGGTGACCCCGGGCCTGGTGCTCCTTGCCGTCGGGTGCGCGAAGATCCTCGGCCTGGAGCAGGAGCCAAACGACGGCCCCTTCGAGCACCGGGCGCATGTGCTCGAGGGCATCAACTGCCTCGAATGCCACGCCGGCATTGAAGACGCCGGACAGGACGGCCCCCTTCATTTACCGAGCACTGCCGACTGCGTCACATGCCACCGAGATCCCCACGATCCCAACCCGTGCTCGAACTGCCATGGGCGCGCACGAACTCGAAGCGCAGCCCTCACCGCCAAGGAACACATGCGCTTCTCGCATGCTCAGCACGCCGAAGAGGGGGCGGGCGACTGCATTCGATGCCACGTCAACGTCACCATCGACGACGACTACGTGCGGACCAAGCATCCGACCTGCTTCGGCTGTCATGCACACAAGGGCCAATGGGACACGCGCGACTGCGACGGTTGCCATGTCGAGGTTCAGGCGGAACTGGGAATGCCGGAAAGCCACGTCATCCACGACGGCGACTTTCTGCGGGAACATGGTCTGCAAGCCGCCGCTCAAGCCGACCTGTGCACCAGTTGCCATACCCAACGGGAATGCGCCGAGTGTCACGGTGTGACCGTCGCCGCGATTCCGTCGCGGCTCGCGTTCGACGAGCCCCTTCGGCCTTCGATGCATCGCGCCAACTTCATAGCGGTTCACGACATGCAGGCGGCGGCCGATCCGGGCGCATGCGTGGTGTGCCATAGCCCATTGTTCTGCGTCGACTGCCACGAGCGCGTAGGCATCGCCGGGTTCGACGCCCCTAGTGGGAACCCCCATCCGCCGGGTTGGTCCGGTCCTCCTGGAACCTCGAATACCCACGGGCCGGCGGCGCGCCTCGACCCACTGAACTGCGCAACCTGCCATGGAGGTGCCGGAGAAATGCTCTGCGTCGGGTGCCACCGGGTCGGTGGCCCGGGAGGCAACCCACACCCTCCGAACTTCGAGAGCCGCCTCGATATCGTCAACGATCTGCCGTGCCGCCTCTGTCACCTGGGTGGTCTATGAGCCGCGCCCTGATCGGTGTGGTCGTGTTGATCGCGCTGGGGGTCGCGGGCTGGCTTCTGTTCCAACGTCTGACCACGAACATCGCCACAGTCGTGGAGGAGCGGGCCGCACCGCCTCCTCGCGAGGTCACAGCCAGCTGGCCTTCGGATCGCTTCTCGCCGGGGCATTCGGAGCACGTGCTCAACCAGCGACTCGAGTGCAACAACTGCCACGACCCAAACAAGGATGGGTTCGAGGGCGTGGATATGGGGGTCTGTACCTCTTGCCACGAATCGCAAGCCGCCATCTCACACATGGGAAGCGACCACACACCGACCTCCTGCTTCTCGTGTCATTCGTTCAAGTTCGACAGCCCCATCGAAGGCCCTTGGGATTGCGTCCGGTGCCACGGCCCCTTCGATGCCGCGACCCACGAAGGGCTCGCGATGCACAACAGCGTCCCTTGCGCGAACTGTCACCACCCGCATGAACCCATCGAGGAAACCCTGAGCGACTGCACCGGTTGCCACGAAGGAATCGACCTTCACCACGGGCGTCCGGAGTTGAGTGGGACATGCGCCGACTGCCACGCCGGACATGCGATTGCATCCGAAACGACCGCCTGTATCGAGTGCCACGCGGACGGGGAGCCGAGAGTCGCGTTGACGGCGACGTTCGACAGCGGCCACGAGTCCTGCGCGAACTGCCACCAGGCTCATCAGTTCTCGAAAGCAGGCGCCCTGCCCTGCGCCACGTGCCATGCCGACACGGTCGTCCTCGCGGCCAATGAAGCGAAGGCCCACGACGATTGTATGAACTGCCACAACCCGCATGCGGTTCGCGGCGCGGGGGATCGGGCGTGCACGCGGTGTCACGCGGCGGTCGCGTCGACGCACCCACCCACCGAGGGAAAGACCTGTATCTCTTGCCACCAGCCGCACCCGAAGCGGGCGGCGCAACTGTCGCTCCGCTGCACCGACTGCCACGAAGAAGCGGACTCGGAGCACTCGTTTCACGCATCTAGGACGGCCTGCATCGACTGCCACCAACCTCACGCGTTCGCGCTGGGAAGCCTCGCCGAGCGCGACCTGTGTGTCCGATGCCACGTCGAGCAGATTCGGTTGACCCGGCTGAATCAGGGGCATGCGAGCTGCGAATCGTGCCACTCAGGAACGGCACACGAGCCGGGTCCCGTCGCAGCGTGCGCGACCTGTCACGAAGAGGTGCTCGAAGCGAGCCCGGAAGGCCACCGGGAGTGCGCGTCATGCCACGAGCCGCACGGCGGGAACGTCGTCGCTCAAGAACGTTGCGCCAGCTGTCATGCTCTTGCCGACCTGCCCGGCCTCCACCGAATTCCGGGCGAACCCGACGGCCCAGGTCACACGGATTGCAACGCATGTCACGACGTGCACGCCACACGGGCCCGAGCGGACCGCGCCAGCTGCATGACCTGCCACGACGACATCGCCGACCATGAACCCGAGGCCAAGCGGTGCACCGGATGCCATACGTTCATCCACGGAAGAGGACGGCAGGCCCTGTGAGTCCGCGCGCATCTCGAACCTAGAACGCGTCGACTCGTCCGTTGATGTGCGGCGCGTCGGCCGTGAGCCGAGTCCCCTCCGGGTTGATCCCGCGGTGGCAGCCATTGCACGCGACGATCGCGTGGCCCGCGGGCGGGTTCATATGGCATGCGTTGCAATCGAGCTCTAGATCGGCCTCGTCCCAGGCGACCTCCGGGGTCGTCCCGCCGCGAACGTGGCAGGTCGTCGCACAGGCCTGCGTGTCGAAGTCGTACGTCGCATCAGGTCCCCACGCCGGCTGAAAAACGACGTCGACCGTCCCGTCTCCATGACTGCCCTCGAGCGACGAGAAGTCTTCGCCGAAATGACAGGAGGCGCACCCGAGCGGGTTGGGCAAGTTCGCCGATGGCTGCACATGCGAAGGATGTGCACCGGCGAAAGGCGCACCAGGGAAGTAGCACTGGTCGCGCGGCGGATAGGGGCGGAGCCCGTCCCCATGACACGTGCCGCAGGCCAGCACACCTCCAGGAAGATCATGGCAGGCGGTGCAATCCGTCGCACCAGGCGCAAAGGTCGTGACGTCAGCCACAGGCGCCGGGGAACCGGCGTGACACAGGCCGCACGCGTCGCCGCGACTTGGGTCGACGATCGGGAGCCAGTCGGTGTCGCGCAAGTAGGTGCCGTGCCATGTGTCAGTCCGCGGGTCCATCCATTGCCCCGGATGCGATCCGCGGCGCGCCGGCCAGGCTCCGTCCAGGATCCACTCGGTGAGCTCGTCGGTTTGTTCGTCGTCGAGCAGGTCGGCGTGGTCGGCCAGGTCGAGCACGGCGAGGATCGGCGCCGTCGTGTCGGCCGGGAGCGTCGCCGGTTGGCCGTCGGGGTCTGGAATGCACCGGATCGTCGCGAGATAGTCCTCGACCGAGTAGCCGGCCGATGGGTCTTCTCCACCGTGACACTCGAGACACGCCTCCTCGAGAATCGGATCGATCGCGGCAAAGGCGAGCGGAGGATCGGAGCCTTGTCGGGCTTCGTCGCAGGCCACGACCACCAGAACCGACATCGACAGCGCTGCCACCGAGCGCAGAGGCCGCGTCAACGTCATGGCGCCGGCGTGTTTGGAAGGAACTCGCCGTGGCACTCGCCGCATACGTTGGTGAACGCGAGAGGTTGGTCAGGCCGACCACCTTCCCACAAGGTCACTGTCATGCGATGGCTTGCGATATCGTTCCAGTAGTATTGCACCGTCGGGGGGCCGCCGATGACGTCCCGCAGCGCGGGAACCGCCGCACCTGACCTGGCCGTGGGAACGAGGTGACACTCCGAACAAACGTACGGCCCGAAGATCTCGACGAGGCTTTCGTGTCCCGCAAAACCGGTTACCTCGGCGACGTGGCCCCCGAGTGGGTAGAGCTCAGGATTCATCGTAGGACTGTGGCAGGTGGTGCAAACGGTGTTGGGGTCGTCGGTGTCGTCGCTTGCGGCGAGGTCTTCGGCGTTCACGTGAGGGTTGTGGCACCCAGCGCAGGTCATCAGTCGTTCCGGGTTTCGGTAGTGCCGAGACCGCAGATGATCCGAGTACTGCTGGTAGTCGGCCTTGGGATCGCCCGACTCAAAGAACGCATCCGGAGGACCGCTGACGCGCGACGTGTACCCGAGGGCAAAGTCGGCTCGCCGGATCCCCGGAGGAGGCATCGCGTTGTCCGCTGACAGCGGGAGTCCCGTTTCGCCCGCACCGATCCCGAGGGGTCGGGAGTGACAGCTTCCGCACACCATCGCCTGGCGACCCGGAGTCAGCGAGCCGAGCGCCACGATGGAGCCACCGCGGGGTGTCAGCTCCAGGTGGTCTGACCCCGGACCGTGGCAAGCCTCGCAACCTGTATTGATCAACTCGGGCCGCCCATCCCCGTCGTAGTCGAACGCGCCTTCGGGATCGACGACAGCGCTCGCCGACCAACCCTCGCCGTCACTGCCTTCGAGCCGATAGCCGGTGAAGTGACAGCCGGCGCAGTTGTTGTCGAACGATTCGGCGTCGTCCGGTTGCTGCAACGTCCCGCCCTCGAAGTCGTACCAGAGGTCGGATCGGTAGTCCCGCCAGGGCCAATCGTCTGGATCGGGGTTCGAGAAATCCCCTGCGTAGTTGTACTGCAGCGGCAGCACGTAGTAGCTGAGACTCCCGTTCGCGTTCGTACGACGCGTCAGATACTGCTGCCGTCCGAGGGCGCCCCCATAGGTAAGAACCACGTCGTAGCGGACGGTCGTGTCACCGTCCATCTCCACGTAATACGCTCCGATCGCACCAAGGGGCTTGTCCTCGTCGCGCCGCAGGTTGATCGTGAAGGCGACGTCGCCTGCCGGCGGCGCATCGTCTACGCGGCAGTTGGAGGAGTCGGAAGAGGCTTCGTCACAATCGTAGTAGTAGAGCGTCGTCGCGTTGGTATCGAAGACCGCGAGGGCATCGTCGAATTCGGGCCACCACACGATGTCCTGCAAGATCGAACGAACGCCAGGCACCTGAAGCCCGACGTTGTGCGCCGTGCGGGTCGTGCTGTGCAAGCCATGACACCCCATGCAGGTGCTAGAGCCCACGTACGTGGCGGCTGCGCTCGGGCGAGGGCTCACCCGGATGTCCATCTCCATCCCGATCAGGGACTCGGTCGAAAAAGCGGCCCTACTCCCGTCGCCCCCGATGAAGTGGCCGTCGTCGTCACTCGCGGGTACCCATACGACGAAGTGATTCCCCTCCGGAAGAGTCTCGAAACGGTAGACACCTTCGGTGTCGACCATCGCCTGATCGTAACCCGCTCCTTGGGTGTCGATCAGATCCTCAATCGGCTCATCGACTTCGGACATCGCCGTCTCTTCGGGCGAGAGAAACAGATCGATCGGCGTCTGCGAGAGCGTCTCGACGTCGGCTGCGGGCACCAGGTACACCGTGCCGCTCGGAACCACGACACCGTTCGGCTCGAGGATCCGCCCGACCAGCCCGAATGGCTCCGGCGTGATGCCACCATCGGCGGGCGGGCCCGGGGGACCAGGCTCGCCGGGCGGTCCTTGGGGCCCTTGGGGTCCAACATCCCCTTTGCAAGCGCCCACTGCCAAAACGCAAAGCGCAAGCAGGTGAAGCCAGGGCTGGTCGCGCAGGCACACCATCGCGCTGATGATAGGCATCCTCGACGCTCCTTCCAACGAAGAAGTGTCGAGGATGCTGTTTCGACGGTGCTGCAGCGTGACTCTCTGTGTTCAGGCTACGGACATGTCGCGGGTCGTTGGGGTACCGTGACTACCCTGGGGGTGCCCCCGAGCAGACAGGTCGAGTCGAAGAGCAGCTGCTCGATGTACCCACCGTTGTGGATGTATCCAGCCGGGTCTTTGTCGGCTACGACGAAGTTGTAGGCCGCGGTGAGCATGTCGAAGTCGAAGTCACGGTATCGGTTGGGGTAGTTCGCGCCCTGCCCGTTGTCGTAGAACCAGTACGGATAGCTGTCGCCGTTGTAGAAGACGGGGGAATCGTTGGGCAGCCCCCCTCCGTCGGCGTAGGCGACGATCGCCGCCAGCAGGTCTTCCTTGAGGACGTTGATCTCCCGGAAGTTGTCGCCGGGCGACCCGCTGAGGTCCTCGAAGTTCTGGCCGCTGTGGCAAAGGTTGCAGTCTTGGACCTTCGGAAGGAAGGTGTGGATCCCCTTGTCGGCGACATCGTCCGAAGAGTTCAGGTGGCATCCGATACAGTCGACGAGCGTGCGTCCGTCCTGAGTGTGCAACCCGACGAACGTGTTCTGACCTCGGTACACATTGCCGCCGTACTCGTATCCGCCTTGAACGTCGGTGCCGAACAGAGTCGCGGCGGCGGCGTAGTAGTGAATGTTGATGAAGTCGTAGGACGGATAGTTATTGGGCATCTGCACGACGCCGTTGTCGACGGCGCTGTCGACTTGTACCGTTGAGCTCCGACCTTGGTGACAGCCCATGCAAAGGTTGCTCGCATTGTCGAAGCTCGCGGTGTCTCCCGATGGAAACACAATGCTCGCGAGCGCCGGGTTCGCGCCCAGGTCGTCGTACCGGGTCTCCGAGTTGGAGAACAAGTCGAAGTTGTTGTGGCACGCCCAGCAGTCCACCGTCGTCGTCGGGACATGCCCGGTCGTCGGGTCGCCCATCGCGTACTCCGCGAAACCTGGCGTACTGTGGCACCTCGAGCAGAAGCTGGGAATGCCGCTGGGCGTGTACCCGTCGGGCTCGTAATCCTCGTCCCAATGGCGGAATGGATCGGTTGCCGCGGCAGCATGGGCGCTGAGCTGCCACTGCTGCGTCTTCGAAGCTCCTCCGATGTCGTCCCCGTCGATGGTGAGGTCGCCCCGACCGAGCACGGCCACGGAGGTGGAACCGCCCAGGTCTTGAATCGAATCGTAGACGATCTGCTGGAGATAGGTCCCGTTGTGGATGTACCCAGCGGGATCTCTCTGGACGACCTGGTAGTTGTAGGCCGCAGGCAACAGCGTCGCATCGAAGTCTTCGTACCGGTCATTGGTGCCCTCGACGAAGTAGTACGGAAAGCTGTTCTTGTACTCAATCGGTACACCGATGATGTCGGCGGCATACGTTTGGATCGACGAGTAGAGCTCGGGCAGCATCTCTTCCAGATTGTCGAAGCTCTGCATCGGCGTGCCGCCAAGAGTCTCGAAGCTGGTGCCGCCGTGACAATTGATGCAGCTTTCCACGCTCGGAATCCAGGTGTGCATCTCCGGAGGCGAGCCCTGGGCGTTGGTCATGTGACACCCTACGCACGTCGAGAACGACTCGGGATGCGAACCAAACGTATCGCGAGGCCTGTACTCCTCGTTCGGGTACTCGAACCCGCCGTAGGTCTCGCTTCCGAAGAAGGTCGCGGCAGCCGCATAGTAGTGAATGTTGATGAACCTGTAGGGGCCTTCTCCGTCGTCGGAATCGATCTCGTCCTGCACGTCCTTGCCGGACTCGCGACCCTGGTGGCACACCATGCAGATGTTGCTTGGACTGTAGAGCGACACCTGATCCGTAGACGGGAAGGTCACGGGTTCGAGCGCGCCGTTGGGAAGCCCAAACTTCGCCAGGTTCGAATAGATCGTAGGGAAGTTCTGGTGACAGTTGACGCAGTCGAGGCCAAGAGGCAACGGAGCCGAGTTGACGTTGTCGCTCGTCGTTACGTACTCGAGGAAGCCCACCTCGCCACCGACGAAGTCATTGCCCTGCGGCCCGTGACACTTCGCGCATCGACTCGGGACTTCGCCATCTTCGTCCCAGTGGCGCCAAGCCTCGGCGGTGAGGTCGCCATGACCGCTACCGGCCCACTCCGTTCGGATGGGGGTTTCGGTGAAGGTATAGCCTTCGGCCTGTTCGGCGGAGTAGGTTTCGGTGCCACCATCGTCCACCGCCGCGAGGAACTTGAGCACGGTAGTCGAGTCTATCGTGATCGGTCCCGTGTACTCCATGCCCTGCACCGCAATGACGTTGCCCTCGTCGTCTCGCTCGAGAACTGGAGTCAGGTCATCGGTGTAGTAGATCGTGGCACTCTCGTCGTCCGCCGTGAGCGTCACTTCGACCGTTGGTGCAAACGTCGATCCGGGAGGCGCCGCCGTAACAGCCGCTGGCGCACCGCCGGTACCACCATCTCCACCGCTGCCCCCCGTACCGCCTCCGCCCATGCCGCCGTCACCGCCGGATCCGCCGCCGCCAGTTGCGCCGTCACCGCCGCTTCCGCCACCACCGGTACCACCGGTCCCGTCACCATCATCGCAGCCAATCGACGCAACACTCGCCCCTAGGATAGTGATCAGACCCAGACGCCACCACAAAGACCAGATCGCTCTCATACTTCCCTCACCCTCTTCTCGGCCGACTGCGTCTAGTGTCTACATCTAGTCCGCGATTACAAACGTTCGTGATCAAAAAAACTAACTGCTGAGTGGCTTCTGCAACTTCTGCATCGATCACCGATGCGATCGAAAATTATGCGCCTGGGTTTGTGTTCGTTCGCGCGCGCACGCTCGGAAGTTGAGTCCACGGAACAACGCCATCGCATCGGTGCGCGGGTCCGCAGACGTCGGAGGGGAGCGCATTCCGAACGCCCACTCTAGTCTGCGTCCAACGTTTCGCGGAACAGCGTGAGAAGGTCGACGTAACTCACGATGCCCAGCAAGGCACCAGTGTCCATGTCCGTCACCGGGATTGCTCCGATGCGGTGGAACAGCATCGCATCGACGAGTTCGAGCGCTGAGGTCTCGGGATGCACCCTGACAGGGCTCGCATTCATCACGGCTCCGATGGTCGACGTTCGCGCCTTCTCGATCGAGTCGAGCGCGTCTTCATCAGAGGGCGCCATGTACCCGCGAAGGTCGCGGTCACTGACGATTCCGACCAACTCTTCACCGCGAACGACGGGTAGATGACGTACGTCGAGCTCGTAGAGAAGGGCCAGGGCTTCGGCCACGGAGGTCTGCTCGGTCGCGGTGGCGGGTGCTTCGGTCATGAGGTCGTTTGCGCGCACGGATTTCTCCTTTGGTGAGGGTTTGCCCATTAGAACATCGGAAACGGAAGCGTGGACTTCACTGCCTGAATGTCAGCGACGATACGAAGAGCGAAGACGACGATGGCCAAGGTGCAGAGGTTCGCCGACACAAGTCCCCAACCCACGAGACGAAGGCTCGACGCAGATGGCTTCGCGATAGAGAAGGCGAGCGTGGCGAGCGCAACGGGGAGGATCGCCGCAAGGATCCAAAGTGGTCCCTTCGGAGTCATCGGGGCAAGAACGCCAAGCCCGCACAGCACTACACAGATCAGGAACAGCGCGGCCCACTTGTGACGTACCCGAAACACGTCAGCCTCGGTCTTCGCCCGTGAGCCTGCAATCGTGAGTCGTGCCGCGGACGTCCCGAGCAGGGAGGCGGCGAACCAAATAGCGGCCACGTAGACCGACGGAGTGAGACCCAACCCCGTCATGAGCCCAAGCGGGATCGCGACGGACGAGAGCGCCAAGGCGGCCAACGTCTCACCAAGCAGTCGACGCTCGAGGCCCCGAGACGCCATCGTCGCAAGCAAGGCTCCGAGCAACATCGGGATCAGACTCGCGGTTCGGGCCATCGTCGAGGCATACCAAAGCGCCAGCCCGCCCGTCACAACGGCGACGAACAGCGTCAAGCCCAACACTCGTCGTGCTTGGCGACCCGAATCCCGGCTAGCTCTGGTCCCCCGATGGCCACTGATCACGAGCAGCGGCTCGTTGGCGACGAAGCAGGCGATCACCGCGACCGTGAACAGCCACGCCGATCGCGTCGGCACTCCACCCAGCAATACGGCGACAATCGGAAACAACAACTCCGCGTATGCACCATGCTCGCGGGGTATCATCAGACGTGGCCGCCTCCGCACCGGGACGGCGGGTCGCAACGTCTTCGGCATCCATCGGTCCGACTGCGCAGAGGTCATGACGGAGGGATGCAGCAAGGAGCGTACCAGCGGCAACGGCCCCTCCCGGGGCAACCACGCGGCGAATCGGCGCATTCGATGCGTAAGGATCACGCGTGACGCAATGGTTTCGTCACGACGGGACTCGGGTGCGGTCGCCTATTGCGTTCAAAAGAGCGCTACACGGCAAGTACTTGGCCAACCTGCTTCACCAGCTCGGCCTCATCGCTTGCCGCGAGATCTTTGTCGAGCGACCCCACCACGCAGCGCGCCGTCGGCTCATCGAGCGCTCCGCGCAGTCTCCCGAGAAACTTCGGTGGCGCCACGAGAACCAGTCGCTCGAAGAGGTCAGCCACGCGCCCATCCTCCAGCTTGGACGCCAGCCGCCTCGCATGGTCCGCCACCGCGCGATCGCGGGGCCCCTCCGAGCGACTCATGGCGCTCCGCCGTGCGTCCCCAGCGTTGCGACGAAAACTCCGGCCAGGTCGATCGGCATCAAACTCTTGGTCTGACTGTCGGCCATCGGCATGCTCGATGCGCTCCAGAAGAACGAGACCTTTGCCAGGTCCACGGTTCTCGAACAACCTGGCGCCCGCGTCGTGTGCGACCAGCACCCAGGTCGTAGTCATGATGCACCCAGATCTGCGTCAACAGCCGACCGAACGTCGACGCCAAACTGGGCCCCGTTCGGGGAACGTGGTGCTGCGTCCGCGACTCGCGGAACTGTAGGGCGTCGTCCGAAATCACGGGTCGATGGTGAGGGATCTGGGCTTGGTCGAGGCATGTCGATCTCCTGAACTGACAAGACGATTACGCAAGCGCCGTGCCGACTCTGCTCGCCTCAGAATCGTGTTCCACGTCTGGCTGGGCCACTGAGCTGCGCGCAACGACTGCGTAGCGCGGACTTGGACGCCGCACCAGGCCAAGGACCGCGCGTCCGATCTGCTAGAGTTTGCACTCCACGCCGAGAACCATGGCTACACTCAAAGACGATCTGTGCACGCAAGGTTTCGAGCTGATCGAAACCCATATTTCTTGGGTGTTCGTGGGCAAGACCGAAGTGTTCAAGGTCAAACGCCCGGTCAACTTAGGGTTCCTCGACTTCTCGACGGTGGAGAAGCGGCACTCGGCCTGCCTGGCCGAGGTTCAGCTCAACTCGCGCCTTGCACCCGACGTGTATCGATCGGTTGTCCCGGTCACGCGCGACGCCCATGGAGCGCATTCCTTGTCGGGCGAGGGCTCGACCGTCGACTGGGCCGTCCGAATGCGCCGCCTCCGTGAAGAGGATCGAGCCGACGTACGACTCGAAGAGGGCAAACTGGGGATCGAGGACGTTCGCCGGCTCGCACGGCACGTCGCCGACTTCCATGCGCACGCTAGCAGCGATGCCGAGACTCGAAGGCATGGCGAAGTCGACGCGATTCGGAGGAACGTCGTCGAGAACTTCGAGCAAACGCTCGATTCGATTCATCATTACCTTTCTCCCGCACAAGCGGAGGAGGTCAAGGCTTGGCAGCTCGCGGAGTTGGACGACGTCACCCGATTCTCCGCACGCACACGGGCCGACCGAATTCGAGACGGGCACGGTGACCTGCGACTCGAGCACGTGTACTTCGGACGAACCGGGGACATCTCAATCATCGACTGCATCGAGTTCAACGAGCGCTTCCGCTACGCGGATGTGTGCGCCGACGTGGCGTTCCTCTCCATGGACTTCGCCTGGCACGGCCACGTCGACCTGGCAGAGCATCTGCTCGCCCACTACGCGTGGGAATCCGATGACTACGACCTCTACTCGGTGGTGAACTTCTACGAGAGCTATCGCGCGTTCGTCCGCGGAAAGATCTCCGCACTGCTCGCGGATGACGCCGAAGTATCCGCCGATGCTCGCCAACGAGCCCGCCGAGATGCAAGGCGCTACTTCGTGCTCTCCTTGGCGTTCGAAAGGCCACCGTTGGAGACTCCACGCGTAGTCGCCGTCGGCGGTTCGATCGCGAGCGGAAAGAGCACCGTGGCTCGGTACACGGGTGAGCTCTTGGCGGCGCCTGTCATCAGTACAGACCGAACGAGAAAGCGATTGGCGGGACGGGTTCCGTCCGACTCGATGCGGAGTAGACCTTGGTCCGGCGAGTACTCAGAGGGCGCAACCCGGCGCGTCTACGAAGAAGTACTCCGGCGAGCCGACGTCGTGGTCCGCTCGGGCCGTCCCGTGGTCCTCGATGCATCGTTCCGTTCCTCGGAGTCGCGTTGCGCAGCCCATGGCGTGGCCGAACGACTTGGCGTCCCGTTCACGTTCGTCGAATGCAAAGCTCCCCGTGAGCTGTGTCTCGAACGCCTCGAACGACGCGAGCGAAGTGGTACCCATGACAGCGATGCACGTTCCGACCTACTCGACTCGTTCGAGGCTCGCTACGAGCCGATCGCGGAGCCTCCTCCTTGGGACTGTTTGCGTGTGGACACCTCTCTTCCGGTGGACCGGAATCGACGACTGGTCGCCGAAGCGCTGGCACGCGAACCGTCTTGGCAGTCACCAACCTAGGATCGCAACCAGCGCTCCGGTCGCAACGATGAGGCCGCCAACCGCGCCGTCGCCGTACCGATCGAACCAACGGCCCCGAACGAGTCGCCCGCCTGCGTGCGCGACCGTCACGAGTGCGACCATCGTTCCGACGGTGGCCACCTCATAGGTGACGACGAGCGCAACGACTTCGCCGGGGGTCAACGCTGCGGCGGCGAACAAAATCGGAATCACGGCGACGCACGGGTCGACGCAGTAGATGAGGAAGAGCGTCCAAGTGGAGAGGCGCGACGGCTCATGCACGTGATCATAGTGATGGTGCCGGTGTCCATGAATGTGGTGTGCGAAGGCGTGGCGGACCCCCCACACGGCATACGCGACGCCGAAGCCGATCAACAGGAGGCCCGAGACCGACCCCATTCGTGTGCCCACCGACTCGAGCAGCTTGGCGCCGAAGACCAAGGCCAGTAGCCCCAGCACCACCGATACCGTCACGTGCCCCAACCCGCAGAGAAGCGCGACACGCATCGTCCTGCCTTTGGACCATCGCCGGGCTCGCGCGACTGCCGCGATCGGGACCCAGTGGTCCGGCGCCAACGAATGGAGAACGCCAACCGTCACCGCAGCGAACGCCAAGGTCGCGAACACGCTACTGTCCTCCGTGGGTGTGCTGCTTCCGCGGACCGGAAACAGCGGGTCGAACTTCCGCTCCTGCAGGAAGCGACGGTCGGCGGGCACGCAGCCACGCAACCCACTCGTCGATGCCCTCCCCTGTCTTCGCCGACACGCGGATCATCGAGGCGTTCGGCATCACCCGTGCCAGCGCCCGATCAACCGCGGCTAAATCGAAATCCAGGTGCGGGATCAAGTCGACCTTCGTCAGGAGGACCAGGTCTGCTTTTTGGAACATGACCGGATACTTCAAGGGCTTGTCTTCTCCTTCGGTCACAGACAGGGCTACGACGTTGGCTGCCTGCCCCAGATCGTAGATCGCTGGGCAGACGAGATTGCCAACGTTCTCGATGAAGAACACGTCGCAATCGGTCATCGGCAGATGGTGCAGAGCGTGATGCACCAAGCGCGCGTCGAGATGGCAAGCGGACCCCGTCGTGATCGTCGTCGACCGGATTCCCGCAGCGTTCAGCCGACCTGCGTCTCTGTCAGTGGCCAGGTCGCCGCTGACCGCGCGAAGCCGAAGACTCGTTCCAGCGGCTGACGCGGTCGCCTCGAGGACCGCGGTCTTACCCGCTCCAGGTGAGCCCATCAAATTGATGGCTAGAACACCGGCGCCCTGGAAATGAGATCGATTGTGTTCGGCCCTCGCGTCGTTGTCGGAGAGAATCCGCGACTGCACCTCGATCGGAACGACTTCGGGGTCGCCGCATCCGCACGTCTCACACATCTGCTACCTCCATTTCGATCCTCTCGAGGACGATCTCGTCACCGCGGACGAGAGTCGCGGGCCGCGAGCAGTCGTGGCACCTGAGCACGGCGCCTCTCGGAATACGTCGATCGCAACGAGTGCAAGCCCACACGGCATCGATCGCGTCGATCTCCAGTTGCGCCCCTTCGCAGATCGTTCTTTCGCGAAACGTCTCAAACGCTGTTCGAAGCAAGTCCACTTCGACACCCGACAGCTCGCCGATCTTGACGCGTAGCTTCTGGACTTTCGAGCCACAGTGGGCCTGCACTTCGTGCTCGACCCGGTCGATGAGTGACGCGACGATTGAGTATTCGTGCACGGGTTCATCCCTCCTCGAACTTGGGCGCCCTCTTGTCGAAGAACGCTTCGATGCCCTCGGCGAAGTCGGCCCCGTTTGCGACCCGAGCGAGCTCGGAGAGCTCAGCGTCGAGATGTACATCCAGCCTATCCATGCCGGACGCTTGATTGAGCAACCCCTTGGCGGTCGCCACCGCAGAGCGAGGAGACGCCGCCAAGCGATGCGCGACTTCGCGTACTTGGGGCTCGAAAGACACGTCTGTGAACACACGGTTGACCAGTCCCCACTCGAGTGCTTCTTGGGCACTCAGTCGTGGGTTGAGCAGGATGAACTCGAGGGACCTGCGGAGCCCCACCAGTCTCGGAAGCAAGAATGTCGAGCTCTCGGCGCCGCTCAGCCCGGTCTTGAAGTAGGCCCACTCGAACCACGCCCGCTCGGATGCGAGAACCAAGTCGCAACTCATCGCGATCCCGAATCCCCCTGCCGCCGCGGCGCCGTCAACAGCAGCAACAAATGGTTTTGACGCACGACGGATCTCCGAGATCGCACTGTGGATGTACTCGAGGATCTGCTTGAACACCCGACCGTAGCCTGGGTCAGAGGATTCGGGACGCAGGTATTGGAGGTCGCTCCCTTCGCCGCCGTCTCGAATGTACTTGAGGTCGGCCCCACTGCAGAACACCCCTCCTTCGCCACGAATCAGCACGACCCGCACTTCGTTGTCGCGCGCGAGCTGCAATCCAGCCTTTCTGAAATCCTGGGCCGTGCGCACATCGAGGGAGTTGAGTCTCTCGCGGCGATCGATCGTGAGGACCCCGACGGGGCCATCTCGCTCGACCCGGATGTTGCTTTCGCTGGCCATGTCAGCAGATCCTCGGCAAGAGCTCGCCCTCGGCCTCGGGTAGGAGCCGTCGGCCAAAACCGGTGTCGAGTACGACGAACCCCGGGCGATCGGCGACGCACTCGGCAACGATCGCCGCGTGTTTACCAAGCGGATGCGACCGTACCGCGTCGAGCACCGCGTCGGCGCAATGGGCCTTCAACCCGATGACCGCCTTGCCTTCGTTGGCCACGAGGAGAGGATCGATCCCGAGGAGCTCGCCGACGGCGACAACCTCATCTCGCAGCGGAACGTCCAGACCGTGTAGGACGATACCGACGCCGCTCTTTTGCGCCATCTCGTGAAGGGCGCTCGAGAGCCCACCGCGAGTGGGGTCCTTCATCGCCACGACCCCTTCCCCGCCGACCTCGAGCGCGAGGCGTACCAGGGTGTTGATCGGCGCGACGTCTGAGACGAGCTCCGTCTCGAGCGCTAGCTCGTTACGGGTGGCCATGATGGCCAGGCCATGGTCGCCCATCGTGCCGGTCACTAGAACGCGGTCACCGGGACTGAGACCCGCGTCGCGGACGACGCGACCGGTCAACGCCACACCCGCGGTGTTGATCACGAGGCCGTCCAACTCTCCGTGCCCCATCACCTTCGTGTCCCCGGTAACGATGGTCGTTCCGGCCTGGGTGCAAGTCGCACGGATCGAGTCCCAGATCCCTTTCAACAGGTCGCGAGGGAACCCGTCTTCGATGATCGCCGAACAGGTGAGCGCCAGGGGTGCGGTCCCGCCCATCATCGCGAGATCGTTGACGGTTCCAGCGACTGCCAACGTGCCGATGTCGCCGCCTGGAAAGCGGATCGGCTTCACCACGTGGGAGTCGGTCGTCAGAACGAGATGCTGCTCCCCAACCCGAATGGCAGCCCCATCGTCGAACGCGGCGAGGCCCACATCGCCGTCGCCGACGTCACCAAGTCCCCGGGCAAACACCTGCTCGACGAGGGCGCGCATGGCACCGCCGCCCGCGCCGTGCTTCAGCGTGATGGTCTCGTCGATGAACTGCGCGTTCCGAGTCACGCCACACCCCTCTTCGGCCGTCGAAGATCGGGATGGCCGCCGTACTGATGCCAGATCTTGCAAGTCCCTTCGGCGCTCACCATGCAGGCACCGACGGGACTCTCGGGTGTGCACTCTCGTCCAAAGAGCTCGCAGTCTGAGGGCGACGCTACCCCCGCCATGATGTCGCCGCATTGGCAGCGCTGAACGAGCTTCCTCGGTGCATACGCCCAGAGCGCCGAAGCGTCGATGTCGAACCGCCTGCGCGAATCGTATGCGGCGAATGCATCGCGCAGCCTGAGGTTTCCGTTCGGGACGTGGGCGATCCCGCGCCACCGACCCCCGACTGGACGAAACACTCGCCAGAGGAGGTCCTGCGCGCGCAGGTTCCCCTCTTTCGAAACACAACGGGGGTAGGCGTTGTCGACGCACGGCTCGCCTCGTTCGACGAGGCGTACGAGTCGCAGGAGGCCAGCCAAGACGTCCAGCGGTTCGAACCCGGCGACGACCACCGGCACCTGGTGTCGAGCCACGAAGGCGTCGAACACCGCCGTGCCCGTAATGGTGGCCGCATGGCCCGCGGCCAGAAAACCCTGAATCTTGCTCTCGGGCATCTCCGCGACGATCTCCATCACGGGCGGGATGTACTTGTGCGCGGAGAGCACCGAGAAGTTCGGTGGTGGATCGGTCAGCAAGGCGGCTGCGGTCGCGGCCGCGGTCGTCTCGAAGCCGGACGCGAAGAACACGAGCTCGTCCTTTGTGTTCCGGGCAAGGTCGACGGCTTGAGTCACGCTGTAGACCACGTCGACACGAGCACCCTCCGCCTTGGTGTCTGCGAGCGATTGCGATGTGCCGGGAACCCGGAGCATGTCGCCATAGGTGGCGATGCGAACTCCCTCCTTGGCAAGCGCGACGGCCTCGTCGACCTCGGGCACGTCGGTCACGCAAACCGGACACCCGGGGCCCATGACCACCTCGAGGCCTGCCGGAAACGCCGACCGGAGCCCAAACTTCGCGATCGCTTGCTCATGGCTTCCGCACACGTGCATGACGGTAACCGGGGCGTGATCGACCCGTTGAACCGCCTCTTCGAGCGCGTCGCAGAGCGCACGCGCTCGAGCGGGGTCCCGGAACTTGATCTGGCGGGCGGCGCTACTCAGCCCCATCGCCGCCTCCCGTCCTGCGTCCCCTCGCCGCTGGCGCAGCGTCGAGCTCCGACTGGACATCCGCCGTCATCAGGTCTTGGGCTTCCGCCGCACGTAGGAGCTCGTCATAGAGGGCCAGTGTTTCGGCGACCTCGGTTTCGGGGATCCGGCGAATGGCAAACCCGACGTGGTTGAGGATGTAGTCCCCTTGCACCACAGGGGCGTCACAGAGCTCGAGTCGCACCTCCTTTTGGACACCCCAGAAATCGACGACCGCAACTTGTCGAACG
>JBCCEK010000003.1:0-65158 GCA_039030295.1 Myxococcota bacterium
ACAGCGTGCCGACGGAATCGTGCTCGATTTTCACATCAGCACGCTCGCCCACATGAACCAACCGCAAGAAACGATGAACGCGACCATCTTGCTCATGGAGCGCACGACCGGCCTCTTCACGCTCCTCGAGGATCTCGACATTCCCGAGTAGACGTGACGCCATCACCAGATCACTGAAAACAGGTCAATAGCCGCGCGCAGGCGCTGCCATGCGCAACCTGGAACATGCGGCGACCCGTGAGCTGGCTCGCCTTCTTTCGACCGGTTTGCAGACTGTGTGCTACCGTTTGCAGGGCTTGGGCGAACTGGGGAGTAAGCGCCAAGCGGGGACGAGCCTCGTCTGCGAGGTTGGAAAACAGGAAGGGAAGAGGATATGCGAATTCTCATGACGTTAATCTTGAGTGGTGCACTCATGGTCATCGGCTGCGGCGACGACGACAGCGGTGGGGGTGCGACGGGTGGTGCGGGTGCTTCCGGTGGGACCGGCGGTGCGGGCGCGACTGGTGGTGCGGGCGCGACTGGCGGTGCAGGCGCGACCGGCGGGATGGGTGCCACAGGTGGTGGCGGCTCGAGCCTCAGTGCGACGGTGACGTGGGCCCCCATCGGCGACTGCGCCCAGGATGAGGCCTCAGACTACGAGGTCGTAATTTCTGTTGAAAACGCGGTCGGCGACGTCACGGTCGTTGGGAACGTCAACGGCTGTAGTCCGGCGCTCGATGGCCTTGTCAACACCGTCGGGTGTCCGAACTTCCGACCATACCTGAGCGACGTACAAGTCGAGGACGACACTGGTCTCGTCGAGATCGAGTTCACGGTCGACGTTTGCGGCGAAGGCAGCGAGTCGTCCTAGCAGCAGACTGAGAACGCGGTGGAAACGGCGCCGAAAGGCGCCGTTTCTGTTGCAGCCCACCAACGAAGCGAACAAGGCTCACCAGGAAGGCGACACGAGGATCACACAGGCGATGCGGCACGCGACTTGGATACCATGGCTGACGGCGATGCTGATCGCGGGGTGTGCGGGCGCGGACCCGGTCGTGGATGATCCGCCGCCTCCCGACCCGACCCCTCCCGATCCGTCGCCCACGCCGCCGGCCATCTTCGCCCCGCTCGGTGAGCCTCTTCCAACGCTCACGACGGAACAGCTCGCGGCCTTCGAGCGCGGCAGGGCGGTTGCGCTTCGGCAGTTCAACAAGGAGAGCGGCCTTGGCCCGGAGTTCAACGCGACGTTCTGCGCGGGGTGCCACGAGAAGCCCGTCATCGGCGGGGGCGCGAGCCACTATCGCGACTTCATCTTGCTCGGCCTTCGGGCGCTCGACGATACGACCTTCCTCCGCGGCAAGAACGGTGTCCAACGTCAGTACTCTCTCGAAACAGGGCGCGATCCCTCCGATACCGAGGCCGACGTCACGGCGACCCGAAACCCGATTCCGTTCTTTGGGGCGGGGCTTCTCCTCGAGATTCCCGATAGCGAGATCCTTGCGTTGGAGGACCCGGAGGACGCCGACGGCGATGGCATCAGCGGCCGCGCGAATCTTGTCGACGGCGTCGTCGGACGTTTCGGACGCAAAGCGCAGACCACGAGCCTCGAGTTGTTCATCCGAGGTCCGCTCTTCAATCACATGGGGGTCACCACCGAGCCGCTCCCCGCGTCTCGGCGAGCGGAGCTCCCGATGCAACTGTCGGACGAACTGGTGTTTGGATCGAAGCAGTCGGTTCTCCCCGATGAGCCTTTGCCGGACCTGGATGAGACCCCCGACCCCGAGCTCTCCGAAGACGAGCTCTTCGACCTGGTGTCGTTCTCGATGACCCTTGCGGCGCCCGAGCCCGACCCGGCGACGCCGCTCACCGAGCGCGGCAGCGCCCATTTTGTCGAGGCGGGGTGCACCGATTGCCACGTTCCGTCGCTCGAGGGGCCCCGCGGCCCCATCCCGCTGTACTCGGATCTCTTGCTGCACGACATGGGACCTGATCTCGCCGATCAGTTCACCTTCGGGGACTCCGGGCCGAGCGAGTTTCGAACGCAACCGCTCTGGGGCGTGGTCGCGGCAGCCCCCTACCTCCACGACGGCCGCGCCGCGACCTTGGACGAGGCGATTCGTTGGCACGGCGGCGAAGCGCAGGCGGCGGCGGATGCGTACATGGCGTCTGGTGAAGCGGCACAGGACGAGCTTCTGGCTTTCCTCGGATCGCTCGGCGGGGGTGCACAAGCGAGCGATGGCTTGCTGCCTCCCGACGCCCCGGTCGAGCCGGTGGGGAGCTACGGCGGTCCCGTGGCGCCGCTGTCGGACGACGCTCGCGCTTCTTTTGTCCGCGGACGCGCGATGTTCGATCGCGATTTCTCCTACACCGATGGCGTCGGGCCCGAGTTCAACGGGGACTCGTGCCGCGGTTGCCACTTCATGCCGACCATCGGTGGGGCGGGGCCTTCGGGCGTCGATGCCATGCGCCAAGGGATCGTCGACTCGCAGTCGGGCTTCGAGACCCCCGAATCGGGGACGGCGATTCTTCGACACGCGACCTTCATCGCGCCCGAACGACCCGAGCCGGACCCCCGGTCGAATGTGTTCGAGCCCCGCCAGACACCCGTGGTCTTCGGCCTGGGGCTGATCGAGCGAATCCCGCGCCAGACCATCGAGGCGATGGCGGACCCCGACGACGACGACGGCGACGGTATCGCGGGACGCGCGCACGTTCTACCCGATGGCCGACTCGGTCGCTTTGGCTGGAAGGCCAACGTGCCAAGCGTCCGCGAGTTCGTTCGCGATGCGCTCAGCAACGAGCTCGGGATGACCGTCCCCGACGAACCTGGGCTGTCTTTTGGGCACTCGGCTGACCAAGATGACGTCTCGGATCCCGAGGCCTCGGTGGAGCTCGTCGATGCCCTCGAGTCTTATCTGCAGCTCCTCGGGCCGCCTCCTCGGCGACTCTCCGATGAGACTGTGGAAGACCTGGGACAAGCATTGTTCGCGACCGTAGGATGCGCTTCATGTCACGTGCCGACGTTATCGACTCAAGATGGTGAGCTCGTGCCGCTCTACAGTGACTTGCTGCTTCACGACGTGGCTGCCGAGGGTGCGGTCGGCATCGCGGAAGGCGACGCCGGCATCCGAGACTTTCGAACACCACCCCTCTGGGGCCTGTCGGAGACCACGCCCTACATGCATGATGGCCGCGCCTCGACCGTCGAGGCCGCCATCGAGGCGCACGCGGGAGAAGCTACGGCGTCTCGCGATGCAGTACGGTCCCTCAGCGACACCGATCGCGCATCGCTCCTCGCCTTTCTTCAGTCGCTCTAGAGCAGGTCAAGCCCGGGCGACCCGCGGTGGGCCTGGAAGCCTCGATGTGCCGCGAGAAGCCCCGATGAACCGCACGAAGACCGGACCGGAGACGCGATCGACGGGAGCGTTGCGTCCGTTAGAGGTCGGGGTGCGGCCAGAGGGACAGGACGTGGCCCTGCTCTGGCGAAGCGTTACCCCGAACGACCTGCTCGTAGGCTTCGCTAACCGCGTCGTGACCGTACCCGTGTCTCACTTCGAGCCACTGGTCCGTGGCGGTCGCAAAGGGTAACCATGCCTTGCCGATGCGTTCGAACAAACCCTGTGGGCCCCAATCGGCCGAGCGCTTCTGGATCTGGGCCGGGGCGAAGAAGAACTCCGGTTTGGCACCCGGAAGCGACTCGGCGCGGCCTCGTTCCGTCCAGTGCGTCCCCCCGACGAGGCAATCGTGTGCCATGTTCTGGCCGAAGTGCTCGTGTAGGCGTCGTGTCAGCTCGGCGTTGCCTGCCATGTCGATGGCGACCACCGACTTCGCCGCGTCGAGCGACTCGACCTCCTCGTAGGTGGCGACCCGATCGTAGAAACCAAGGCGCTCGACGAACGCGCGATTGCGCGCCGATGTGAGGCCCACGACTTCGCCGAGCGACCGTGACCGGAGCTGGAACGCGAGTGCGATCGAGGTCTTGCTCGACGCGCTGGTAATCACCGCCTGCTTGGCGCCGAAGAAGCTGTTCTCTGCCAGGAAATCATCGATCAAGAACGACGTCATGAAGAGCGGCTTGAGGAGCATCTGCGCATCTTCGTACTGTGGGTCGTAGAACGGGTCGTGTGCCACCGCGGTGTACTGGTTGTAGGCCGCGGGAAGAGCGCGGCGGTGCTCCGCATCATCGACCAGGCTTCCTGGTTTCACGCGACTGGCATCGACCACCAGATGAGTCGACATGGGGAAGTAGCCAAAGTACCGGTCCCCTTCCCGGACTTGGTCGTGGTTCGACCCCACCACATCGGCGAACGCGAAACACGGAAGCCGACCCCAGCCGTCCTCCGCCGGAAAGAACCGCCAATACCCGATCATGTCTCCCGCGGTCGCGTAAGAGATGTTGTTGGCGGTCAGCGCGTATCGATCGACGCGAAAGATCACTTGGTCAGGGCTTGGCGCCTCTAGCGGGCGCTCGAAGAACCCGGTCTGCGTGTAATCGTCGCGGCGAACGGCGAAGTCGTGAATGCTGGTTGACGGCTCGATCATCGCGTAGGGTATGCCATGGCGTCCGGGAGAGTCGAAGGGACCGACTTGTCGAATGATTCACCCTTCGTGGTCACCGGGGCTTCCGGGTACGCGGCGTCGTGGATCGTCAACGAACTCCTGAAGCGCGGGGCGACCGTTCGCGCCACCGTGCGGGACCCTAGCAACGAGGAGAAGTGTCGGCACTTGGTCGTGATGGGCAACGAGCACCCTGGCACCCTCGAGCTCGCCAAAGCGGATCTCCTTGACCCCGGTGCGTTTGATCGGGTCGTCGACGGGGCGCGGGTCGTGATCCACACCGCGTCGCCATTCATCGTGGGCAAGGTGACCGACCCCCAGGCGCAGCTCGTCGAGCCCGCACTCTCCGGGACGAAGAACGTACTGCAATCGGTCGAAAGGGCGACCTCCGTCGAGAAGGTCGTCGTCACTTCCTCGGTCGCGGCGATCTACGGGGATGCCGTCGAAGCGTCTCATGTTCCCGGTGGGCGGTTCACCGAGGAGCATTGGAATACGAGCAGCTCCGCCGATCACCAACCCTACAGCTACTCGAAGACGGTCGCCGAGCGGTCAGCCTGGGAGATGTGTAATGCCCAGGGGCGTTGGAAGCTCGCCACGATCAACCCGGGCTTCGTCCTCGGGCCGAGCAAGACCCCGCGTGCCGACTCCGAGAGCATCAAGTTCATGCGCGATCTCATCCGTGGTCGCTACAAGTTCGGTGCACCGCCGCTTTCGTTCGGGATCGTCGACGTACGTGATGTGGCCACGGCGCATGTCGAAGCCGCGATTCGTCCTTTCGAGGGACGCGCGATCCTCGTGGCCGGTAGCCGAACCATCCTCGACATGGGGCTTGCCCTCCGGGCCCGCCTCGGAGCGAGTCGGCCGTTTCCAACGCGACCGATCCCGACGCCGCTGCTCTACCTGTTTGGCCCGCCCCAGGGTTTCTCTTGGAAGTTCCTCCGCGACAACGCCGGTCATCCGATCGACTTCGACACGACTCGGAGCACCGACCAGCTTGGGATGCGCTATCGCCCGATCGACGACACACTGGCGGACCACGCCGAGCAGTTGATCGAGGCTCACGCCGCGCGTCAATCCTAGAGGTCTTCAAGCGTGAGCACGCTGGCCTACGGACAGGCCGCGGGCTTCTGTCCGTGCCCGAACGCGATGAAGCGTATGGGGTGACTGCCGACGAACTTGTCAGCCGCCAACGTCTGCCAGTTCACACCATCGGTGCTTCGGTAGAACTCCTGGTCGCCGTACCAGACCTGCCATCCGCCGCGCACCGCAACGAGCGTTCCGTCGTTGCTGACGGCGACGGGGCCCAGCCTGAGGTTGCCCGGGGACGTGTTCGCGCTGCTCCAGGATGACCCGTTCGCGCTTCGGTAGAGCTTGCCGGACCCCCAAACCATGAACTCGGATCCGGTCCAGACGATCTGCGAGGTGAGCGTTCCGCCGATCCCGGTCGACGTCCACGTGTCGCCACCGTCGGTGGACCGGCATGCGATCGAGTCCGATCCTATGGCCACGATCGTCCCGTTGCCGTAGGCGAACCCTCCGTCGTTCTGCATGCCTCCGCCGCAGCTCGACGGGATCGAGGTCGGCAGCGACCAAGCGCGACCATCGGCGCTCACGGTGATCTCTGCGGAGGAGTCGCTTGCGGCCATGAGGAATCGACCCCCGTGGCTCGGGACGAAGCCGGAGCGACGGACATTCCACACGGTGAGTGCGGTATCGCCGGAGTCGTTCCACGTTGAGCCTTCGTCGTCGGAGTACCGCGCGGAGCGGCTGGCGGCGACGAGGCGCCCATTCCCGTAGTTCACACCGCCGAACGTCGTGCCCGACAAGGCGGTCTCCCAGTTGACGCCGTTCCGGCTCCGCAGAACGCCTCCTGGCGTTCCCCAACCGAACGTCGCGAAGAACCACCCGTCACCCCACGTGATGCCGCGAGCGGCGCCGGCGTCGTGGTCGCAGTCGTACGGGCTGAAGCACCGAAGGCTGTCGTCGTTCGATTGGTTGCCCACCCACGAGCGCCCATCGTCGCAAGACACGACGGTCCTTCCCGCGTGCCCCTGCGCGACGAACATGGGGATCGACCCTTGCGGGGGCCGCGGCGATCCGCCTGATCCGCCGCTGCCCAGTCCAGGGTCGTCTGGATTGCCACCAGCACCACCGGGCCCTGGGTCGATCGGGTCGCCGCCGCTTGCTCCCGGGTCGATCGGCTCGCCGGGATCCCCCGTACCGCCCGTCCCGGCGTTTCGTGCCCTTCCGTTAGGGTCGGTGTCGCCAGTCTCGGCGCCCCCACCAGCGCCCGATTCGCTCGGCGGAAGTTCGTCGCTGCCGCCCGAAAGTTCCCCGGAGCATCCTCCTAACGCCATCGCTGCGATCACGATGCCGCTACAACCGAACCTGCGTACGAGGTTCCCCCAAACCACGTTGCTCATCGTGTCGACAGTTTCGCACGGTCGAACACATCCCCCCAAACCCGACCCCGGATGAAGACACCCGTTCAGGCGTTCGTCACACCAAACGACTGCCGAGGCAGGGCGTCGATCCGGTCGCGCGCGAGCCACACCAACAGCACCACCGAGAATGTGGCGAACAAGACCGCAGAGGCCAGCCAAAAATGAAGACCCCGATCATCGGTGAGCACGGTGAAGTACTGCACCCCACACATCGCAAGGAGCGCGATCCAAACCAGGGTGCCCGAGCGCGAAACGGCGGGATCTTCGCCTCCCTGCTCGACCGCGAGCATCGGTAGCAGCCACACGAAGTGACTGTAGTAGTTCGCCGGGTAGAAGATCACCGGGATCAGCATCAATCCGAGAAGGGCGCCTTGCACCGGCGTCGCGCGCCGGCCTCCACCGATAACCAAGACCACCATGGCGACGATGGCGGCGACGAAGAGCGGAATGCGCTCCAGGAGGGTGCGGTAAGATGTTTCCCAGCCCGAGACCAAGAGTCGCAAGCTGACATGGTTGGCGTGTGTGCCCGACGAGAGTTGCCCGACCTTCCGGATCCACACCAACCAAGCATCGGCGGGGAGCACGATGATGGAGAAGCCGAAGAGGACGAGCACGCCGAGAGCCGCACCTCCGACAATCCGAATCCATGCGCGCTGCTCAGAAGCGATCGTCTGGATCGACGGGAGCCGCTTCTCGCGGCGCCAGTACTCGACGAGCCACCACCCCACTGGAACCGTAGCCCCGACGAGCGCGAGCGCCGGGAACGCACGGATCATCGCAGAGGCCGCCAGCAGCGCGCCTCCCAGCATGAACCGTTCTCGTTTCAGGGCGCAGAGCCCAAACGCGAGGTACGCCATCCAGTCGTGCCGTAGGGTCGCCCCGCCCCAGTTGCTCCCGTACATGATGAAGTCGTTCGCCCCGAAAACGACCATACAGACGAACATCGTCCGCCATCCGAACGCGTACCCGATCAACACGAACGCGAGCAAGATCAACAACGGGTCCAGCAACCCGGTCATGACGAAGGCCTCGTCGCTTGGTTCGAGCGCGTTGAACATCAGGTTTGCGGTAGACAGCCATACCGGCGTTGCGTTCCCGCCCATGTCGATGAGCGTGACCAGGTAGGTGTGGTCTCCCATGGTCTCCCGGAAGAACCCGGTGTCGCGTTTGTACTCGGCCCATCGCTCGGGAGAGAACCAACTGGGCGCCTCCGCAATCGCGGCTTCTTGGTCGGCGACCGTCGTGAGACGGAGTGTATGGAGGTCTCGCATCGGCTTGCTGCCCTGCCGCGCGATCGAAGCTTCGTCCTTGCCCTCGAGATAGGCCGCCATATCTGCGGCGTAGATCCCGCTGTAACCGATCTCGTCGAAGTACTTGGCGGTCGTGTAGTACTGGCGAAGGTCGAGGTAGTGGGCGAACGTGTGGTCTTGCTTCTTCTGGTTGTAGAACTGCGGGTGTCCCAGGTTGTAGAACGCCATGAACGCCGTGAGCCCGCACATGCCGAGAACGGCGAACAAGACAGCCCGGCTAGGCCTGACTCGCACGACGAGCCTGTCGAACCCCACTGCGAACGCCGCCACCAGTGCGACGGTCCCGCGGACGAGCGAAACCTCGCGGCTCCCTGCAGGCCATTCGATCACGAGCTGGTTGAACAGATCGACGCCCGCGTAGATCGGCAGTGCGGCCGTCGCGAGCTTCCACCACCAAGGGCTCCGGGCGAACGCGAGCAGGAGCCACGCCACCAGCGCAAGACCGAATAGGAGTGTCTTGCTCCGGAACGTGCGTCCCGGGACGTATCCAGACATCCGCGGGACGACGGGCGGTTCGGCTCGCGGCTCGCGGTACACGCGTAACTCGCTGATCGCGTACCGGTCGTCACCCGCCTTGGGCCGAACTCGAATGTAGCGAGCTTCGGCGTCGAGCGACCCATTGAATCTCGAGCGGAAGCCGAGGCCCTTGGCCTCGGGAATCGTCCAGACCGTGTTGAACACCCTCCCATCGTTCGAGACCTGAAGCTCGAAGCTATCGTTGTGATCAGCCACGATCCATGCCGCGCCGATGGGCGTGGGCTCGCCGAGATCGTACTGGACCGACCCACCTTTGCTAGTGAATCGGGCGCTCGGTGCATAGTCCCACGGACGACCCTCGGCGAGGACGTTGCTATCGGTCAGTACTTCGGCGTCGGTGACCCGGGCTGTTCGCGATGGCGTCATTCCTGCGAGAAGCCCTTGGTCGGGATCGTTGCCGGGGGCACACCCCAGGGCAGACCAGGCGATGATCGTCATCGCGAGCCACCACGACCGCCCGACGTTTCGTTGTGTCGTCGCGAGCATGCGCACTACTCTGCTCGCCAGTAGTCGATGCGCCCGTGGAACTGCCCATCCTCGTCAGCCCAGACCGTGTGACGCTCGTTCGGTCGCGTATGAGGGGTGTCCGTGCGCCAGACGCGCCATCGCGCATAGGTACACTCGTGCCGTTGTCGGAGGGCGTCGATCGTCGCAGTATCGTCTCCGTCGCGTGGCACATCCGGGCCCGTCGGTGCCCCTACGCAGCGAACTTCACTGCTGTTGAGGGAGACCGGAGGCATCTTTGCCGGGGCGTCTTCCCCGACCTTGCGGTAGGGCCAGGTGTCGACCCAGGCCGCGGCTTCGAGCGCGGTCGCGGGGCGCGCCCGCTGGTCGTCGGCCATCGGTTGCTCGAGGTTTGCCACCAACGATGCTTCGGTGCAGCAGGGGGTTGCCACCGCCAGGAACCCCTCCAGCTCGGGCTGCCACGTTTCTACCTCTGGCTCCTGCCGAAACGACATGCCGACGCCGAACCCGAGGGCCACCGTCAGGACGGCCAACGCGATCCCGAGGACCACACGTCTGTTGGGTTCCGCCATGATTTCGACTTACTAGCGCAATCGCAGGCTTCAAGACAACGCGGAAAAGAGCGCGTTTTTTGCACCGGTTCACGTGGGCGGATCATGTCGGTGTCACAAGGCTCCTTCCCATCTCGTCTTCCCCTCAGCGGCCCGAAACGGGCCCTGAAGAGGAGAACACCGAGATGCTTTCATGGCTCATCCGACGCAAAATAGACGGCTTTGAAGAAGAGTACGCCTACGACATGGACTACATGCGAACGCTGCTAGACACGAGTCTCGACGCCACCCTGCGCTTCCACAAGGCCACCGGGCTCGGCGAGTTCCGTGAGGGCTTGCCCGACGACGTTTGGCATGCCGCGCGGATCCTCGCATCGCGCCGCGAGGACTGCGGTCCCTGTACGCAACTCGTCAGCACCATGGCGGAGCGATCGGGCGTCCCCGCTGCCGTCATCCGGGGCGCGTTGCGTGGAGAGTACGATCACCTTTCGGCCGATGTTCAGCTGAGCTTGGCTTTCGTCGATGCCGTTCTCGACCGCGACGTCTCCGCCGATGCCCTCAGGTCTCGCGTCGTCGAGCGCTTCGGTGATCGAGGCCTGGTAAGCTTGGCATTCGCAATGCTCTCGGTGCGTCTCTACCCGACCTTGAAGTATACGCTCGGCTACGGGCACACTTGCTCCGTCGTGCGCGTGGCCGGTGAGCCCGTTCCGACGCCTTAGGAGTCCCCGTTGACGCAAGACGCAGACGTACCCGAACACGAGCTCTTCGAGTCGAACCGGAAGCACCTGACGGCGCTTGCGTATCGAATGACGGGTTCGCTCGCCGAAGCCGAGGACATCGTTCAGGAGGCGTATCTACGTTGGAAGCGATCGGGTGCGGATACCGTCCGCCACCCGCGCGCGTTCCTTTCAAAGACCGTCACCCGCCTGTGCCTCGACTTCCTCAAGTCGGCGAGAAAGCGTCGCGAGAGCTATGTGGGCCCCTGGCTCCCTGAGCCCCTCGTGGGCTCGGTCGCGGCACCCGACAGTGACGCGGGTGAACTTGCCCGGGATGTCTCGACGGCGCTCATGCTTGCGCTTGAACGACTCACCCCACTCGAGCGCGCCGTGTTCCTTCTACGCGAGGTGTTCGACGTCGACTACCAAGACGTCGCCGGGACCGTCGGGCGAAGCGAGGACGCTTGCCGACAGCTCGTGTCGCGCGCCAAGAAGAACATCGCGGCGGCCCGCCCGCGTTATCAGCCCAGTCGAGACGAGTGCGAGCGTGTCGTCGAAGCCTTTGGCGCTGCAGTCATCACTGGCGACCTGACGCAACTCGAGGCGACCCTTGCCGACGATGCGATTCTGTACGCGGACGGGGGAGGGCGTGTTCGATCGGCACTTCGACCGATCCATGGTGCAAACCGGATCGCTCGGTTCTTCATCGGGGTCACCAAGAAGTCGCCGTTCTCGAGTGACATGCAAGTCTTGCCCCGGCTGGTCAACGGTTCGCCGGGCTTCGTGATCGTCGACGCCGGCGAGGTCGTTCAGACCATGGCGTTCGAAGTCACAGAAGGTCGTGTCCGAACCATCTACGCCGTGCGCAATCCGGACAAACTGGCGCGGCTGTCTGTCCTGTCGTAGCGCGGCTCCCTGTTTCGGCGCGCTAGGGAGCGGCGCCGGGGAGGAAGGCGCCGAACTCGATCGCTTTGCTGACGTCTCCGTTCACACGCAGTTTGCCTTGCACGAACGCGATCTGCGGATCGAGGTGACCGCGGGTGATTTGTGCCAGGTGTTCGTCGCGAATGGTCAGGGTGGCGTCTGGTCCGCTTGCCTTGCCTTGTGTGACCGATTTCTCGGAAACGTCGACGACCCAGTCTTGGGCATTGTCTCCCGTGATCTCGAACTGAAAGGTCCCTGTCGTGGGCGAGCCTTCGCTGGGATTCGCCAACGCCGACTGGACGCTTTCGAAGAAGCTCGCCATCTCCTCGGCCGAGACCGTCGACTTCGGCTTTCCGTTGGTGGGCTGCGTTGCGCGAAACCGGAGCACGTCTGCCTCGAGCTCGTTGGCTGACTCGCGCAGGTAGCGCGCGAAGGTGTCGATATCCGGCATGACTTCGGGGCACGAAGTCGGGCTGATCGACAACACGCCGTTGTAGCTCAAGACGGTGATCAACAGGCTCATCCCGTCCATCACGGGCGCCATACCCATGCTCGAAAGAAGCCGGTGCCCTGCCACGTACATGTCGTGCTGAGGGCCTGGCACGTTCGTGATGACCAGATTAAACGGCGGCCGATGTCGTTCGGCGATTCGGAACCGCGAGTAGAGCCGAGACGCTTGGCCTGCCAGACCAAACGGCACGAACTCGAACACGTCAGCCATCGTCTGTGCGCCTACGGCGTTCTGGTACGACTTGCCCGATTTCGTGTGTCGCTTGATCTCCTGGATCCGTTCGATCGGGTCGGCGATGTCGGTCGCAAGCTGGATCGACATGCCAGAGACCTGGTTTCCCATCTGCCCTCGTTGGCCCTCCGAACGGGTCGAGATCGGAACGAAGGCGACAAGGGGGTCCGACGGTAGTGCGCCCTTGTCGAGGAGGTAGCGCCGGAGCGCGCCCGCGCAGATCGCCAAGACCGCATCGTTGAGCGTGCAGCCCATGGTTTCCTTGATGACCCGAACACGGTCAAACTCGAGGAGCGCGGTGTTCCAACAACGTTCCTGCGAGATCACTTTGTTGAGGGGAGTGTGGGGTGCAGAGAACGGCGCTGGGGGCACCTCCATACCCTTGATCCGCGCCTCTTTTCCGGCGCGCATCACGTTGGCGAGGTCACGTGCGAGGGCGGGAAGGCGAGCCGGCTTGCCGGCGATCTTCTTGGCGACTTGCCGAAGGACCGTGAGCTCGTTCGGGGCCGGGTTTGGCTTGCGCGTTTCGGGGGGTTCGACCTTGCGCGGCTCCTTAGTCATGTCGAACAGGATGCTCATCATGTCCGCGCCGGAGACACCGTCGATCGCGGCATGGTGAACGCGATTGATCATGGCCACGGATCCCGGTGGGACCTGCGGGATCTTATCGAGACCCTCGATGAACAGCATGTCCCAAAGAGGCCGCTGTCGATCGAGTGGCATGCTGAAGGTTCGTGCGGCGACCTGTCGAAGTTGCCGCCAGCCGCCGGGCCGCGGCAGCCCGATGTGTTGGATGTGGCGGTCCAAATTGAAGTCTGGATCGTCGATCCAGTACGGCTTGCCGAGACCCAATGGCACCATGACGAGGCGCTGCTGCATCCGCGGGACGAGATGGATTCGGGACGCGAGCATCTCTCGGAAATCCTCGAAACGCATCGAGCCTTCGAAGACAAGCACGCTCCCGACGTGCATGGGCGTGCGCGGGTCTTCCATGTACAGGAACGAGGCATCCATGCCGGACAGGGGCTGCATACGGACCTCCAAACAACGAATCAGGGGTTCGACGAGCGTACACCCCACGGCCGGGTCGGCCAAGGGCGGAGATCGAGCGACCTTGCTCCAAGAGCCGCCCGTTGGGGCCGAACCGAGCTTCAGTTGGTGACGTGAATTGCGCCGTCGACCGGTAGGATCACGCCATTGATGAAGGACCCGGCTTCACTTGCGAGCAGGACGGCCGGCCCGGCGAGCTCTTCGACTTCCCCGAGTCGCCGGGCGGGCATGGTCTGTACGTAGGCTTGACCCTCGGGTGATTCGAAGAACTCGGCGTTCATCTCGGTCTTGAACCAACCCGGCGCGATGGCGTTCACGCGGATCCCGTAGCGCATCAGATCGATCGCAAGGGCACGGGTGAGCTGAATCACCGCGCCCTTGGATGCGCAGTAGGCGGACTGTCCCTTCTGAACGCCCAGCCCGAGGACCGAGGCGATGTTGATGATGCTGCCTGGCTGCTTGGCTTCGATCAGTCGCCGCGAACCTTCCTGAGCTACGTTCCACACCCCCTTGAAGTTGGTGTCCATCACGAAGTCCCTCGACGCCTCGTCGATCTTCGTGAAGCTCTTCGGGTCAGCCACACCCGCGTTGTTGACGATCACGTCCACGACGCCGACTTCTCCTTGGGCGCGCTCGAAAGCCTCGTCGACGCTGCTTCGGTCCGTCACGTCCATCTTCACGGCGAACGCCTTGCCGCTGGTCGCCGCGATCTCCGCGACCAGGCCCTCGAGACGCTCGATGCGGCGGGCGGCGACGACGACGGTCGCGCCTGCGGAAGCCATCGCAAGACCGAGACCTCGACCGATGCCCGACGATGCGCCGGTGACGAGTGCGACCCTGCCGTTCAATGAGAACCGTGTTCCATCCATTCGTTGACCTCTTGATCGGATGCTTCGATGCGGTGGACCGCTGCGCAAGGCCGCGGTCGGTTCGCCGGTCAGGCGTCCGGGGAGACGTCGGACGAACGGGTTTTCGCGGTGTGGGTTGTAAGTTGTTGGAAGCAGAGTTGTTTTCAGGGGTCGGAGTGACCCCCGCATCTCTTGGAGAGGCGGAGCTGGGTGATGACGGCGTGGCCGGGGGTGGTCTTCTGGATGCGTACCGTCCCGGGAGGGGCGGCATCGGGGTCGGGTGCGTCGTCGTTTTCGGGCTCACCGCGGACGTCGACTTCGACGCGCCAGGACATGCGTTGGAATCCCGAGCGGTCGACGTCGGCGTCCCATTCCGGGGGTTCGACGCCATCCTCGTCGATCGCGATGGTGACCGAGACGCCAGGATCGACATCCGCGATCAGTTCGATGAGGACGCAACCGTTGACACGTGTCGCGAACCGCTGCTCCAGGGTGACGGGCGAGCCGATAAGCGCGACCGCCGCGTCTTCTTCGTGCCATGTCGGGACCCGCTCGATCTCGCCCTCCACGGTGTCCCATTCGCACAGTTCGTCGCCGCACCAGAACTGAAACCCCGGGTCTTCGACGACGTCGTACTCACAACTGGGCCCCGCGATGCCGAAGAAGAGCGGCAGGACGAGGAGCGGGCGGAGACCTCGGCGTACGCTTGCCTTCGCGAGCGTCCTCATCGGGTCCTCCCGAAATGCGCGCTGATCCCGACCAGCACGAGTCCACCGCCACTTTGGTGCCGTTGTCCGAACAGGTTCTTGGGCACCGGCGCGAAGACGTACCCCCCGTTCAAGAAAAGGCCGACGTGCTTGCTCACCATCCCTTCGATTCCGAGCAGCGAGGTGATGTTGTAAGACCACTGAGCATCGCGAAACTCCGTTCGTGGCGCATCCTGACTGAGGCGCGTTCGAAGGCGGGTGATTGCGACGCTCGAACCAACGCCAAGTTGTGCGTAGGCTCGGAAGCGATCGTTGGGTGTCGGGAACCAGGCGCGACCGTGGATCCCGAAAGCGAGAGTCGAGAACTTGAAGGAGTCGTCCACGCCGATGCCGGCCGATCGTGCGAAGTTCTGATCGTCAAGCGTGTTGAACTGGAACAGTATCTCGAAGTATCGACAGACCCGACGACTTGCGGCGACCACGGCGCGGAACCCCGTGCGTGAGTCTCGTGTGTAGCCGAAGTCCTCGAGGGTGCGTATGTAGTCGGAGGATCGGGTTCGGCCCCAGCCGAACCCAAACTCGAGACCCCACGGCTGACCTTCAGCGAAGTCAGCGCGCGCCGTGTTTGGTCCCGAGTGCAGGCAGGTCGCAAACACGGCGACAACCAACGCTCGATAAGTCCAAGTCATGGAATGTAGTCAAGCAAACTACATGCCACCGGAGTTCTCGAATCATTACGGCGCTCGCGTCGCTACGACCGCGACACGCGATGCAGGGACCGTGACTGACGCGCACTACTCGACGCGAAGCCCGCTTACCGTGACGCGGTGTGTCGTTCGATGAGGACGTGCGCCATTCGCTTCGCCACCGCCGCGCTGTCCGCTTGTCCAGACACCTGCGCCGTGACGGTCGCGCCTTCGAAAAGCAACGCGAGTTCCTCTGCCACCGCGGCCGGGTTCGAGAGGCCTGCCTCTTCGGCCAAGTCACGGATATAGCCTTGGACCAAGCGCTTGTATTCGATGCATGCGCGCCGCACGGGTGAATCCGCGGACGAGTGTTCGCCCACGGCATTGACGAACATGCATCCGAAGAAGTCCTTGCTCAGGAACCAGTCGTTCGCGACGTCGAAGATCGCCAGGAGACGGTCCGTCGGGGCGGAGGCCTTGGCTTCGACCGCCTTGACGAAGTCGTTGCGGAACAAGCCGTCCTTGTGGCGCAGGGCAGCGAGGATGAGCTCGTCCTTCGTTCGGAAGTATTGATAGAGAGTGCGCTTGCTGATCGCGGCCTCGCGCGCGATTCGGTCGATCCCCGTGGCGTGGAAACCGTGTTCCGCGAACAGGCGGACCGAGGTGCGCACGAGCTGATCCCTCTTGTTTACCGATCTGTCTACCATAGCAACCCCCATACGGGCCTCGGGCTCGGATGCTACGTCACGGATAGAAGAATTTTGTTTGTAACCCGCGCCGGGGATGGGCATACGAAGCACAAAACAGATCGGTTTACTCAGAGTGAACCGGGGAACGCGGGGCAAGCCCGTACGATTCAAGGAGACTTCACATGCTCAGAAAATCACTACTCATCGTCGTCGCGCTCAGTGCGCTCACGGCTTCTTCGGCCTTCGCCTCGAACCACGAGGCGAGCACGGTGGCGGCCGGCGGGTACGACGTCATCACCTACTTCGACAACAAGCGCCCGGTCCGGGGAAGCGGCCACTTCGTGTCGGAGTACGACGGTGCGACCTATCTCTTCACGACCGCAGCCAACAAGAAGAAGTTCGATCGGAACCCGGCGAAGTACGCGCCCGCGTACGGCGGCTTCTGCGCGTATGGTGTATCCGTCGGCAAGAAGTTCGTCGGCGACCCCGAAGTGTACCGGGTCGTGAACGGCACTCTCTATTTGAACCTCGATGCGGGCGTTCAAGACCTTTGGCTCGCCGACAGCGCGAAGTTCATCAAGAAGGCCGACAAGCAGTGGCCGCAGATCGTGGACAAGGCTCCCTCCGGGCTCTGATCGACGATCGACGAACTCTGGCGACGAGGGGCCGGCAACCGCCGTGCCCCTCGTCGTGCGTTTGGCGCCCCGGTGTCACGTCTCTGGCTCGGTATTGCGAACATCGATCACTTCGCAGGTGACGTCTCCTTTGGGGCGGCGGACCTCGATCTCGTCGCCGACTTCACGGGACAGAAGCGACTTTCCGATCGGCGAGTCCATGCTGATCCAGCCCTTCTTGGCGTCGATCTCGTCGGGGCCGACGACGCGATACGTTTGCACATGGCCTTCGTCATCCTCAATGGTCACCCAGCTTCCGAAGTAGACGCGTCCGTCATCCGGGGGCTTTTCATCGACGATGGTGAGCACGTCGAGGCGTTGCCCGAGGAAGCGAAGCCGGCGGTCGATCGCGGCGAGACGCTGCTTGCTGTACTGGTACTCGGCGTTTTCCGAGCGGTCGCCCTCGGCCGCTGCGACCTGAACTGCCTTGGCCATCTTGGGACGGTCGACGTTCCACAAACGGTCTGCTTCTTCTTCAAAGCGACGGTAGCCTTCCGGCGTGATGTAGCCGGGTTTGCCCGAGGTGTCGGGGCGTGTCCTTCGTCGGGTCATCGCGCTAGGTGTTGAGCCAGCGCGTGAGCTTGCGCACCATGGCACGCGGGCTGAACCGGACACTGAACACGCCGATCTTGTTGATCAGCCCCTCGACCGCGACCACGCGGCCGGCCATCATCGCGCGGTACGCGTGTCGTGCCACCCGCTCGACCGGCGCCGCGCCGAGCTTGAAGAGCACCGACTTCGCGTTCCCGGCCGTGTCCGCGAAGTTCGTGGCCGTGGCGCCAGGGCAGTGCGCGGTCACGGTTACGCCAGCGCTTCGAACCTCATTCGCGACCCCCTCGGAGAACAAGATGACGAACGACTTGCTCGCATAGTACACCGACATCAGCGGGCCGGGTTGAAAGCCCGCACTCGACGCGATGTTGAGAATCCGGCCCCTTCCGCGCGCCACCATTCCCTGAAGCGCGAGGTGCGTGAGCGCGACGACGGCGTCGATGTTGACCTGAAGCATGTCTCGCTGAGACTTCAGCGACGCGTCTTTGAAAGGCCCGCTGGTACCGAAGCCCGCGTTGTTGACGAGATAGTCGAGCTCGAGGTTCTTGCTCTCCAGCGTTTCGAAGATCCGCTCGGGGGCGTCGGCAGCGGTGAGGTCGGCCGCGACCACATGCGCCGTCACGCCGTGCTCCCCCTCCAGTTCCGAAGCGAGGGCTTGGAGTTTGTCTTCGCTCCGCGCCACCAACACGAGATCCTTGCCCTCGGATGCGAAGAGCGTCGCGAGCGATCGACCGATTCCCATCGAGGCGCCCGTCACCAGCGCCAGTTCTCGTTGACTCATGTGCCTACTCCTTCAGTTCTCTCAGATCGACGACGGCGACTGTGGTGTCCCAGAGCGAAGTGGCAAGCCGCTCCCCGTCGTCGGTGAAAGCCAAGGCCTGAATGACTTGCCCTACCTCGGACTCGGTGCGCGGCTCGCCACTGTGCGCATCCCAGAGGGTCAGTCTTCCTTTCTCGTCCCCGGTGGCGAGGGTCTCCCCGTCCGGCGATACCGCGATCGCACGAACCCAGTAGGACTCGAAATCGTCATGGTGCCAACGTGGTTGCCCGGTCTGAACGTCGAGCGCGGCGATTCCGGACTTCCCGCCGGCTTGGGTGCCGACGAACAACGCCGACCCATCGGGGGCAAACACCATGGTCCACATGCCTCGGTGCACGTCGGGATCGCGCACCGACGCTGTTCGAACGAGCGCGTCGCCGTCAACGCGGAAGATCTCGATCTCGGTCTGGTGCCCAGCGTCTTTGTCGTAGGTGCCTTCAGCGGCAGCGACGAGCTCACCATCGGGCGACATCGCGAGCCCGTTCCGCACGGGCTGGGACGTTGGAACTTCGGCGACCTTTCGCCATGGATCGGCGGCCCAAAGCTCGATCGTCGACCGGTGCTCTGCCGAGATCACGAACCGGGTACACGTGGCATTCCAAGCGGCGTAATCGTGCCGATCACTGGAGACTGGGATCCGTTCACCACTATCGAACAACAGAAGCGAGACCTGACCTTCGTCGTCGTTGACCAAGGCCTGCCCCATCGCTTGGCAGGGTGCAAAGAGCGACCCCGTCGAACCGAGGACGGTCGCCTCGCCAGTGCGAAGGTCCCATCGGAGGACCGGACCCGCGTCGCGGCGGACCACCAACCGGTCGCCATCGAGCGCGGCAAGGTTCATCGAGAGCTCGGGCGGGCGTTGGTCCCGTGTTGCGGGGCGCTTCTCCCCAAGCCTATCCTTCAAGTTCAGTCGATGGCGGCGGGAAGGGTACGGCATCCGCAAGATCCCACGCTGCGCGACGTCGAAGTTCGCGATGTAGAGATGCTCCTTTCCGGGGACGACAACCGCCGCATCGGTGAGCTCGGGGCCCTGATACATCGCGTAGTAGAGCGGCTCCGATCCGTCCTCACTCAGCCCGAGCACCCCGGTCTCCTTGGGGACGGGCAGGAGATCGAGCGGCAGTCGGAGCAGCAGTGGTTTGACCCACGGGTTCTTGTGCGCCCACGTCAAGAAGGCCGACCGCTTTCGAAACAAGCCCACCCAAATGCGGCCGTCCTCCCCCCGGTCCATGCCGTCGGGCATCCCGGGTAGAGATGTCCAGACCTCTTCGGCGTGCCCGGCGTTGGGACCGGCGAAGAAGAAGCGCGTGATCGCGAACCCGGGAGTTTGCGTGACGAGCACCGAGCTCTCGCGTTCCCCGTCCGGCGATGGGTCGACCAGGATTCCGTCGATGAAATGGAAGCCATCGGCGACCAGTCGGGTCTCGCCGGTGTCGAGGTCGTGACGCCAGAGCCGTCCGTTGTCCCCGAGCGTGATCGCTTCCCCTACGGCGCCCCCGCCCATCGAGGCGCCTTCGTATGCGATCGGTTCGGTGAAGTAGATCCGACGGCCGTCGTCGGTGATGTCGAGGTCGTTGCAGAACGCGAGGGGGCGGGAGTCTCCCGGACCGGATTCCGGACGCAGCGTGGGCGCGCCGAGGTCTTCGTCGGCGTACACGCGGCGCTTGGCCTCGGGGATCGGCGGGGTCGCGGCGACCTCGGTCACGACCGCGTCGACTTCGCGCGTCGCCAGGTTCAATCGATAGAGGCCGACCCGCTCGTCGGCTGCGTGCTCGACACCGTGAAGCCGAGAGGTGCAAAAGTAGATGAAGTTGGGGTCGTCGGGCGCTGTCCGGAGGCCCGAGGGCATCAGCGGCACATCGGCGAATCGTTCGGCCGGCCCGCCATCGAGCGGCACTCGCCAGATGAAGCCGTCCATTCCGGACACGAACGCCACCCCGTCGGTCTCGCGGACCAAGAGGTCGTCGTGACCCGGTACCGCCGAATCGATGCGTCTGATGGCGCGGCCGATCGACCCGGGCACGGCTTCGACTTCTCGGATGGCCTCCGGGGTCTCACCGAAGTCGATCGGCGGGCCCACGACGAGGTAGCCCGGCGGCGCACTCAGGAACCACCACGCAAGCGCGGCCAGGGAGCCGACGATCGCGACTGAGGCGACCACGCGTCCAACAGGCATGCCCTATTGGATCCGACCTCGCGCCCAAAGGCAAGCGCGGAGACTCGCCCGTCGGGCCCCATGCATTGGGGCGTCACTTCAGGTAGATCGCCCGGGCGTTGGCCGACAGGACTCGCTCCGCGGCTTCCGTCCCGAGCGCATCGCGCACCGTAGCCAGGTCTGCCTCGGTAAACGCACGGGGCGCCCGCGTCGACGGAAGGTCCGTGCCGAAGACCAAGGCGTCCGGATTGGCGGCGAACAAGGACTCGAGCGCGTCGGCCGGGTTGAAGTCGAGTCGTCCAAACCCGGTCGCCTTCACGAAGCCGCCGCGTTCTACCCAACGGAGGAGGTTCTCGAGACCCGAAGCTCGGAGCCCCAGGTGATCGACACCCATGCAAGGCACCGCGCGCAACAGGGGGAAGAACGGTTCGAGTTCGGTCGCATCGACGTAGAGCTCGGTATGCCACCCTGCGGCCTCGTAAACACGCCGCGCCAATGCATCCGCCGCGGCCGCCGGTGCGGATCCTCCTCGACGCACGTTGAGTCGAACGGCCCTGACACCGAGGTCGTGCAACCTCGAAATCTCCGCTTCGGAGACATCCGCGGGAAGCTGGGTCACCCCCACGAAGCCTGGGCCCAGCGCTTGGAGCGCAGCTCCGAGGTACGTCTGGTCGAACGCTTGAAAGGAACCCGAAACGACCGCTCCCTCTGTGATGCCCAACCCCGTCGTCGCCGCGCGATAGTCGTCGACGTTGAATCGCGGCGGGAGGTACCCGTCGTTCGGGACCAGGGGGAAGCGATCATCGATGATGTGAAAGTGGGCGTCGAACACGTCTTCTTCCGTTTGCCCCATCTCGAAGCGCACAGTGCCACGGCTGTCCCCGTTGCGGAACCGGTCTTGCGTCACAACACGATCCAAGCGCTCGAACCGAGGAGTACGTCGACCACGAAACCGTCTTCGTCCACGTGACGTCGGGGTTGTCCCCGCGCTATGACGACTTCATGGATACGTACACGCATGGTCATCACCGGTCCGTCGTGGCGCACCATGGATCAAGGACCGCCGAGGACAGCGCGGCTTTCCTGTTGCCCCATCTCAAACCCGGGATGCACCTCCTCGACGTGGGCTGTGGCCCTGGGTCGATCACGGCGGGGCTCGCGCGAAGGGTAGGGCCGGGCCGCGTCGTCGGCATCGACGTCGCGGATTCGATCCTCGAGACCGCGCGCGCTGCGGTCGCGGATCTTCTGCATGTCGAGATTCGTCCCGGGTCGGTCTATGACCTAGGTTTTGAAAACGCCTCGTTCGATGTGGTGTTTGCGCATCAGGTGCTCCAGCACCTCACCGACCCGGTCAAGGCCCTTCGAGAGATGGCACGTGTCGCCGCGCCGGGCGGCCTGGTGGCCGTTCGCGATGTCGACTACGCGACGTTTGCGTGGCATCCCCCGCACCCGAAGCTCACCCGCTGGCTCGAACTCTACCACGAGGTCACGTCGCACAACGACGCGCAGGCCGACGCGGGCAGATACCTGCTCTCTTGGTCGCTGGAGGCAGGCCTCGAGGACGTCACCGTCAGCACCTCGTCGTGGTCTTATGGAGACGCGGCCGGCCGCGCCTTCTGGGGCGATGGGTGGGTCGAGCGATCGACCAAGTCTGCGTTCGCCAGGCAGGCTCTCGAGTACGGGCTCAGCGAATCCGTCGAGCTTCAGGAGATCTCGGACGCTTGGGCGTGGTGGCGTGACCAGCCAGACGGTTATCTCGCGATGATGCACACCGAGGTCCTGGCCCGCGTGGCGTAAGCCCATGTCGTTCATTTGACTCCCGGCGGCCGTCCGTAGATCGTCCCGCTGACGTGTTCGACGATCTTGTTCCCCAGCTGCCGCTCATCGCCGCCGGCGTGACCGTCGCGCTCGGCGCCCTCGGGCTTCTCAATCCAAGCGGGGCCCAGAAGCTCACCGGTGTTCGCGCGAGCGCCCGGGAGGGGATCTCCGAAATCCGTGCGACCTATGGGGGGTTCTTTCTCGCCCTCGGCGTCACCGCACTGATGCTCCGCGAGCCCCTGGTGTTCGCGACGCTTGGGTATGCCTGGTGCGGTGCGGCGGCGGGTCGGTTCTTGTCGCTCTTCATCGACAGCGTTTGGACTCCAAAGAACGTCGGCGGCGTGCTTTTCGAGGCCGCGATCGGCGCCGCCTTCCTCGGACCCCGCCTCGCCAGGTGGCTCTGATCGCCGCGCTCAGCGCACCCCTTCCGGCGGCGAGTCCACCAGGTCCGCAAAACTACCCCGCAGGTGGTCAACGAAGGCGCGGACGGCTCTTGGGAGTAGCCGCGGCGCGTACAGTGCAGTCAACGAAACCGCCGGCAGCTGCCAGTCCGGACACGCCTCTGCCAAACGACCAGCCTCGAGGAGCGGTTGTGCAATCAGTGCGGGAAGCTCACCGACGGCGTTGCCCGCCGCGAGCATTCGAGCGATCAGATCGTAATCGTTCGTGAGGAGCGTTTCGCGCGGCTGGAGTCGACGTGTGTCACCGAGCCTCTGCAGCTGCCAGGTTATCTTTCCAGACCGACTCCCCCAGACGAGGGCTGGCGTGCTTTCGAGCGCTTCGAGCGTCTGGATTCGGGAGGCCAATGCGGGATGCGCGCAAACGATGTGGCGGTACGAGATAAGAGGACGAGCAACAAGGTCCTCCTCGTCGAGCTCACCGACCCGAACGAGAACGTCCAGCTCTTCGAAGGAGTACGAGAGTCTCGATTCTGTCGCGATCAGTTGGATGCGTACGTCAGGATGGGTCGATTGAAACGTCGACATGATAGGAGCAAACACCGAGGCAAGGTGTGGGGGCACCGTCGCGCGCACAACACCGACCACGGTGCCCTCCTGATCTCGAATGCGCCGCATGGCGCGGTCGATCTCCTCGACGCCGCGCTCGAGACCAAGGGCGAGCTCCCGCCCTGCGGCCGTGGTCCGCAGCGATCTAGTGGTTCGCTCGAATAGCGTGACGCCCAACTCGCGCTCGAGTCCTGCGAGACGGCGGCTCACGGTTCCGACGGACAGGTCGAGCCTCTCTGCGGCTCCCGTCAGAGAGCCCGCTCTCGCGATTGAAACCACAAGCCGAGCATCATCGACCATTGTTGCATCAGAGCAAAAGTGTTTACGATTTACAACAATTTTCATCACGAAAGAAACAATCTAAGGTCAGCTCTTGCAAGGAGGACTGATATGAACCCAATGCTTCATCCGAGGGGTCTTTCATCGCTCGCGGCCTGCTGGTCCCTAACGCTCCTCGCGGGTTGCGGAGCGAGTCCGAGCGCCGGCGACACGCTGAGCACCGCCGCCGCCAGTCTTGCTGTCTCCGAGGTCCGCGAGGCGCTGCGTGACTACGAGCGAGCGCTCAACCAAAGCGACGTCGACGCCATCATGCGCCTCTACGCCGACGACGCAGTGTTCATGGCGCAGCACAGGGAGCCGGCTGTCGGGGCTGAAGCGATCCGCGGTGCGTACGAAGCCGTGTTCGCGGAGATCGATCTGAACGTGGCGTTCGAAATCGACGAGGTGTCTATGTTGTCGCCGACGATCGCTCTGGCACGGACGCGCAGTACGGGTACGACCCGGGTTCTCCTTGCTGACGCTGAGGTCGAAGAAGGGAATCAAGAGTTGTTCGTGTGGGTACGCGACAGTGTGGATGGGCCTTGGAGGATCGGTCGATACATATTCTCGACCACGATGCCTCGTACACTAGGCTCGCCGGAGTCGACCTCGCGGTAGGCTGGGAACGCCGCCGCGGATCCTGGTCTGCGAAGCGCGTCGACCCACGTATGATGAGAAACTCGAGGAGTGCCGATGAAAGCATGGATTCTGCCCACCACCGGGGGACCCGAGGCGTTCGAGCTGATCGACATGCCTCGGCCCAAACCCGAGCCGGGACGCGTCTTGATTCGCGTCCACGCGTTTGGCCTGAATCGCTCGGAGTGGTTCACCCGCATCGGTGACTCACCGACCGTCGAGCTCCCTCGCGTGCTTGGCATCGAATGCGCAGGCACCGTCGAAGCATCGCCGGGCGGCGAATTCGAGCCTGGTCAGAAGGTCTTCGCCATGATGGGTGGCATGGGCCGTGAGTATGATGGGTCGTATGCGGAGTACACGTCGGTGCCCGTTTCGAGCGTATTTGCGATCGACTCGTCGCTCGAGTGGGACGTTCTCGGAGCGCTTCCGGAGATGCTGCAGACGACGCACGGGTCCCTCAGAACCGGGCTTGGGGTGAAGTCAGGTGGCGGGACGATCCTCGTCCGCGGCGGGACGTCGTCGATCGGCTTGATGACCGCTGTCCTCGCGAAGAACATGGGCCTCCGGGTCGCGACAACCACACGCAACCCAGCGAAACGCGACGCGCTCCTCGCTTCTTCGGCCGACGAAGTCTTCGTGGACGAAGGCACGATTGCGGAGGCTGTCCGCCAGGCTCACCCCGAAGGTGTCGACTACGTTCTCGAGCTCATCGGGACCACCACGCTTCTCGATTCGCTCCAATGTGCAGCCGTCGGTGGCGTCGTCTGCATGACCGGCATCCTTGGTGGTCGTTGGGAGATCGATCGGTTTCGTCCAATGGAGCACATTCCCATGGGCGTCCGTCTCAGCGCATACGGAGGAGGGGCAGAAGACATCACGCGCGAAGACCTCCAAAGATACGTGGGCTTGGTGGAATCAGGCGACCTCGAGGTCCAGCGAGGCCCGGTCTGGGAATTCACGCAGCTGGTCGAAGCTCACCAGGCGATGGACGAGAACCGCGCCAACGGCAAGATGGTCGTCGTGGTGTAGCGTTGGGTTCTTTTCGGCTCGCGGATGCGTCGTTGCAGGATGTGTTGACCCTGCATCTGTGACAGTATCGCGCGACCATCATGGATTTTACGTACAGCGACAAAACGCAGGCCCTGATCGATCGCGTTCAGGAGTTCATGGACACCCACATCTACCCGAACGAGGCCGCGTTCTACGCCGAACACGATGCCCTTCCGGACCGTTGGGACACGCCACCCATGATCGAGGAGCTCAAGGCGAAAGCCAAAGAGGCGGGGCTGTGGAATCTCTTTCTGCCTGAGAGCGAACTCGGGGCTGGGCTGACGAACCTCGAGTACGCTCCCCTGTGCGAGATCATGGGCCGCGTTCTTTTTGCGCCCGAGGTCTTCAACTGTGCGGCGCCCGATACGGGGAACATGGAGGTCCTCGAACGCTACGGCACTGACGCCCAGAAGCAGCAGTGGCTCGAGCCGCTCCTCGCGGGAACGATCCGTTCGGCCTTCGCGATGACTGAACCCGGCGTCGCTTCATCGGACGCGACGAACATCTGCACCGAGATTCGTCGAGATGGCGACGAGTACATCATCAACGGACGTAAGTGGTGGACATCGGGGATCATGGATAAGCGCTGCACCATCATGATCGTGATGGGCAAGACGGACACGAGCGCGTCCACGCACCTTCAGCAGAGCATGATCCTCGTGCCACGTGACGCGAGAGGGGTCACGGTCGAGCGCTACCTCCCCGTGTACGGGTTCGACGACGCGCCCCATGGGCATGGCGAAGTCCTGTTCGACGACGTTCGCGTGCCGGTCGGCAACATGCTGCTCGGGGAGGGGCGAGGCTTCGAGATCGCGCAGGGAAGGCTTGGACCGGGTCGCATTCACCACTGCATGCGCCTCATCGGAGTCGCCGAACGCGCCCTCGAACGGATGTGCGCCCGGTTGATGAGTCGAGAGGCCTTCGGAAAGAAGATCTACGAGCACTCGGTCTGGGAAGAGCGCGTCGCCGATGCACGCATCGACATCGAATGCGCCCGGCTGCTGACGTTGAAGGCCGCGGACATGATGGACAAAGTCGGCAACAAGGCCGCGAAAGCCGAGATTGCGATGATCAAGGTGAAAGCCCCGATCATGGCGCTCAAGGTGCTCGACGAAGCCGTCCAGGCCCACGGAGGTGGTGGCGTGACGACCGACTTTGGGTTGGCAAGGGACTGGGCGAACAGTCGAACCTTGCGACTCGCAGACGGGCCCGACGAGGTGCACCGACGCACCGTGGCCCGGATCGAGTTCAAGAAGCAGGCGATGCGGGCCGAAGGGCGGAGTTGATGCCTGGAAAGCTTCAAGGGAAGCGGGCGATCGTCACCGGCGCGGCGAGTGGGATCGGACGTGCGTCGGTTCGAAGATTCGCCGTGGAAGGAGCCGTCGTCGCCGCGGTCGACATCAACGGGGAGGGGCTGGCTGAAACGGCCACTCTCGTCGAGGCCGACGGAGGTCGTTGTGCGACTCACGAAGCCAGCGCATCCGACGAAGCGGCGATGGGTCAGATCTTCGATCGGTTTGCAAGCGAGCATGGTGGGCTCGATGTGATGTTCGCGAACGCCGGCATCATCGGGCAGCTGGTTCGGTTTCCCGAGGTGACGGTCGAGGACTTTCGCCGCGTGCTCGACGTCAACCTCATCGGACCGTTCATCGCGATCCAGGGCGCGGCGCGCCTGATGAAAGAAGGTGGGTCGATCCTGTGCACCGCTTCTGTGGCGGGCCTTCGCTCGGGTGCAGGACCGACGCCGTACAGTGCGAGCAAAGCGGGGGTCATCAATCTTGTGCAGACGGCCGCCAACCAACTGAGCGGCGCGGGCATCCGGGTGAACGCGATCTGCCCCGGACTGATCGAAACCGGGATGACGAAGATCTTGTTCGACGGTGCGCGAGCGGCCGGCAAGGCCGACAAGATCGGTCAGCTCAATCCTCAACGCCGTGCAGGCGAGTCCGAGGAGATCGCGTCGGCGGCTCTCTTTCTCGCGAGCGACGACAGCAGCTACGTCAACGGCCAGGCGCTCATGGTCGATGGAGGCCTGTCGAGCACCCACCCGTTCGTGCCCGGTCAGCTCTTCTAGGCCAAGCCGCTCGAAAAACCACACGATCTCGAGGTCGTCTCGGGTTAGGCTCGCCCCGTGGAGCGTGACACCCCCAGCTGGATCGACCATCTCGACAACCCATACCTGCGCGGCCTTTACGCGCCGACGGTTCACGAATCGGAGGCATTCGAGCTTCCCGTCGAGGGCGAGCTCCCTCGGGACCTCTACGGTGCCTATGTCCGAAACGGCCCCAACGCAGTCCTCGAACCGCCCAACGACTATCACTGGTTCGATGGCGACGGCATGGTGCACGCCGTGTACTTTCAAAATGGCGTCGCCTCGTATCGGAGCCGCCAGGTCCCAACCGCAGCGCTTGCGGAGGACCTCGCCACAAAGAAGGCGACCTGGCCGGGGGTGATGGGGCCACTCTCTTCGGCCCACGGCTTCGTGCCGAAGGACACGGCCAACACGGACGTGATCTGGCATCACGGAAAGTTGCTCGCGCTCTGGTACTTGTGCGGAGAGCCCTACGCGCTCGATCCGACGACCCTCTCTCCGACGGGAGTCGACACGTTTGCCGATACGCGGACCACCACCGTGTCCGCGCACCCCAAGGTCGATCCAAGGACGGGGGAACTGATCTGGTTCACCCTGTCCGACTTCGAACCGCCCTACATGACCTACGGGGTGTGCGCCCCTGACGGAAGGGTCACCCATCAAGTGCCGATCGACCTTCCCGGGGCCCGTGCCCCCCACGACATCACCATCACCGAGCGATACTCGATTCTCCACGATTTCCCGTTCTTTCACGACCCCGATGTGGTGCGTCGCCATGGGTACCGGGTCGTGCGCTTTCATCGCGACCTTCCCACGAGGTTCGGGGTCCTTCCTCGCCATGGGGAGACGCATGATGTGCGATGGTTCGAGTTCGAGCCTGGCTACGTGCTGCACATGGTCAATGCGTGGGAAGAGGGGGACTGGATCATCATGGACGGCTGTTTCGAGCCCGACCCGACGATCGTCCGTCGACCGGGTGATGGGGATTTGGCATCGATGCTGGGGAACCTTCGCGTGCGAGCGCACATGCACCGTTGGCGCATGAACATGGTTTCCGGCGCCTGCCATGAGGAGCCGCTTGACGACTTGAACGTCGAGTTCCCGCTTCCCGACACCGAACGATACGGTCAGAAGACCCGTTACTCCTATGTGCAGTACCTCCCCGAAGACATGTACACGGCGGAGTTCCGTGCACTCGTGAAGTACGATCACGACGACGGCTCGTGCACGCGCTACGACTATCCTGACGGTTGGTACGGAAGCGAGGCGCCGTTTGCCGGGCGACGAGGTGCGGCATCCGAGGACGACGGGTACGTCGTGACGATCATGACCCACCTCGACGGGCATTCCCAAGCATGGGTGTTCCAGGCGACCGAAATCGAGCGCGGTCCGATCGCCCGGGTAGGGCTTCCAACGCGTGTCCCCGCTGGGTTCCACGCCAAGTGGATTCCAGGCGAGCGGCTCTGGGACCAGGAAGAAATCAGTCGATGATCAACAAACAAGTCAACCTTGCAGCCCGGCCGGAAGGCCTTCCCAAAGACTCAGACTGGTCGTTCGAGGAGACGCCGATACCCGAACCCGGAGACGGAGAGGTCCTCGTACGGATCACCCACGTGTCGCTTGATCCAGCCATGCGTGGATGGATGAACCCGGGCATGACGTACATCGAAGGCGTCGAGCTCGGCTCCGTGATGCGCGCGGGCACGGCGGGCATCGTCGCCAAGTCCAATGCGCCGGAGCTCGCCGTCGGCGACGCCGTCGTGGGTGTGCAGGGAGTGCAGCAGTACGCCGTTGCCAAGCCCAAAGAGCTCCAGAAGGTCGATCCGTCGATCGCGCCGCTCGAGCGGTACCTCGGCGCCCTCGGCATGCCCGGGATGACGGCGTATTTCGGGCTCCTCGACGTAGGCAAGCCGAAGGAAGGGGAGACCGTCGTCGTGTCGGGCGCGGCCGGTGCCGTAGGAAGCGTGACGGGGCAGATCGCCAAGATCAAAGGCTGCCGCGCGATCGGGATTGCCGGCGGCCCCGAGAAGTGCGCTTACCTCGTCGACGAGCTCGGGTTCGATGGCGCGATCGACTACAAGAACGAGAACCTTCGCGCGCGGTTGAAGGAGCTTTGCCCTGATCGTGTGGATGTGTACTTCGACAATGTGGGTGGCGAGGTCCTAGACAGGGTCTTGGCGAGGCTCGCGATGCATGCCCGAGTCGTGATCTGCGGAGCGATTAGCCAATACAACAACAGGCGTTTCGCAGGACCGAACAATTACATCGCGCTTCTGAATTCGCGCGCGCGGATGGAGGGGTTTGTCGTATTCGATTACGCGCGCGAATACGCAAAAGCTGCAGTCGAGATCGCCCAATGGATCACCGACGGAAAACTCAAGGTTCACGAGCAGGTGATCGAAGGGATCGACCAGTTCCCCGCGGCGATGCTCAAGCTGTTTTCGGGTGACAAGCGAGGGAAGCTCGTTCTAGCTGTCGCCGAAGGCTGATTTTTCTCACCACTCGTCGAAAACTTCCGGGAAAGCTCCCGCCCAGTCCGGTATACGGAGCGTATGCGAACGCTATTCTTGTGTTGCTTCCTGCTGGGGTTGTCGGGGTGCGTACGAGTCTCCGGGTACGAGCGTGGATATCTGAGCGAGCCCACGATGCAGCCCATCGTCGACCCACTCGAGCAGCGGGCGGACACGCAGCTTCACAAGGCACGCGAAGTCTCAAGCGGTGGGATCTGGTCGCCTGCCGGGGGCGGATGTGGCTGCACGAACTAGAGGGGAGGGTCCGATTGGCAAGGCGTGGGCACTTCTTCCGTTGTGTCTCGCGCTTTTCTGCTCGGACACGACCACGGTGGCGGACGATACCGAGGTCCTGGACGCCTCCGCGCGCGAAGGATGGCGGGTCGAGGAGTCCCGGGTGCGTTTCGTCTACTACGACCAGAGGGGGTTTGGGTACCAGTCGCAAGCGGGGCCGGGCCCCAGAGGCTCTGAGCGACTCTACGTCTACGAGCCGATGCTCTACTTGCGGGTGCGCCAGAACCGACGAGTCCAACATACGGTCACGCTCCCGGTCGACGTCATTACTTCGGCCTCGACGGATGCCATCGACGTGATGACTTCCGCGTCTCGAACCAACGAGGCCGGGACCCTTCAATTCGATTCCGAGATACAAACCTCGGCGGACAATCGCATCAAGGTGACCTACGGCGGCCACGGCGAGGAGTGGTTTGGCTCTGTGTTCGCCGGGATGGGTTACACCCGTGAGCTCGCCCAAGACAACGCGACGATCATGGTGCGGGTCGACGGCAACTTCGATTGGTTCAAGGCGTATGGGCCTTGGCCGGGCGCGGAGTTTCCGGAGGCAGACAACTACGATTACCGAGGGTCATTCGGCGGAAGCGCCGAGGTCTCGCAGATCCTCAACCCAACGACTTATGTGAAGGCGGGATACGGGGCCACTTGGCAGCGCGGCGACCTTGCCACGCCCTGGAACTCGGTGCCGGTCTTCTGTGACGACGAGCTCACGGTGTGTTTGGCTCGGGTCCGCGAGGTGTTCCCTCGGAACCGGCTCCGGCAGACTTTCTCGGGGTTGCTCGCCCACTACCTACCGAAGTCGGCGACGACGTTCAGACTCAGCTATCGATTCTACTTCGACAACTTCGAAGCACGTGCACACACGTTGCTTGGGGAGGTCTACCAGAACCTCGGTGACCGAGTCCTGTTCAAAGGCCACTATCGCATGCATCAACAGAGCGCGGTCTACTTCTGGACCACCAACCTCGGTGTGTTTGATATCGATCCGAACGCCCCGAAGACGTCGGACTCGGATCTTGCTCGGTTCTGGGCGAACGAGTTCGGGCTGAAGTTCCTGTTCCGTTTCTCTCCGCCCGGCCGGCCCAAGCAGCACGACCTCGACGTCTATTACAACCGCTACTCGCGAACCAACGACCTCACCGTCAACGTCGTCAGCATCGGCTACGGGTACACGTACTGAGCTACGCGACGGCCAGGGCTTCCGCGAGCGCTGCGTCGAGGGGCTCTGGCTCGAACTCGGGGAGCACTTTCGAGAGGGCGCTTCCGTCGATGCCATGTGGCACGCACCAGAGGTAGCGCATCTCGACGACTTCTCGCATCTGCTTGTTGAATAGCCCCATCACTTGGACGGCCGGCCACGGGAACCGCTGCACCTTCATCGATCGACCGGTCGCCCGTTCGATGGCCTCGACGAGTTCTCGCCCGGTGATCGAGAAGCCGGCAAAGCCCAGGCTCGTGAAGGCGTCGAGCGACGCGCGCCGCTCTGCAAGCTCGACGATGACCTGGGCGAGGTCAGGAAGATAGGCCCACGAATGGACGCGGTCGAGCGGTCCAGGGTAGGTGATCTTTCCCGCGCCGACCTTGTTGGTCACGTAGGTGTCGAACCAGTTGCCCGTTTCCTGACGTTCGATGAAGTCCCCGGCGCGAACGATGATCGTTTGGACGCCATCGACTGCGGCCTCTCGGTACGCGCACTCCATCTCTTCCCGGAGCGTTCCTTTTCGTGTCGTCGGCGCGTGTGGCGTGTCTTCGCGAAGGGACTCCGGCATGCCCTCGCCGTAGTTGTACACGTTCCCAGGAAGGATCACCGTCGCCCCAGAGGCTCGCGCCGCCCCCAGGATGCTCTCGGTGATCTTCGGGACGTCGGTGACCCATCGATCGTACGGGGGGTTCACGGCGTTCACGATGACGTGCACGCCATCGGCCGCTCGGGCGACCTCGACTTCGTCGAATGCGTCGCCTTCGAACACCGTGACGCCTGCTTGGACGCGATCCGCGGACCCCGTGCGCACGAAAGCGCGGACACGCCAACCACGGTCCGAGAAGCGGGAGACCGCCCAGCGTCCGATTCTCCCGTTCGCACCCACTACCAGAACCTCTTGTCTGTCCATGACTCCTCCTCGCCCCGGCGTTCTTCGGGACTCGACCTAGGCCCTAGTCTAGGCATGCGAAAAAGTTGGTAAATATGGAAAAAACGACATCTAGATATGCAATAATGAATAGCTAGATGCCTGAGGACTTCGACTGGGATCCGCTTCGGGTGTTCGTCGCGGCTGCGGATACCGGCTCCCTGTCGGGCGCCGCGCGTGAGGTCGGGGTGAGCCAACCGACAGCTGGGCGGCAAGTCCAAGCGCTTGAGTCACAGCTCGGCGTGCAACTCTTCGCCCGAACTTCGCGCGGACTTCAACTCACCGACACCGGCATGGCGCTCCTCGAGCACGCGCGCACGATGGCCGCGGCTGCCAACCGACTCGCCCTCGCCGCGCAAGGCCAGGCCGAGAGCGTCGCTGGCGTCGTTCGAATCACTGCGAGCGAGGTCGTCGCCACCTATACGTTGCCCCCGGTCCTCGTTGAGCTCCGAGCGGCCGAGCCCGAGATCGAAATCGAGCTCGTGGCGTCGAACGCGACGGAGAACCTACTCGAACGCGAGGCTGACATTGCCGTGCGGATGTACAGGCCGACGCAAGCCGACGTCATCACGCGAAGCATCGGAGAGATCGGCGTCGGCGCCTACGCAGCCGAGTCGTACATCGCCCGTCATGGTTGCCCCATCGAGCCCGAAGATCTCCTAGAGCATGACGTGGTGGGCTACGACCGGGACGACACGACAATTCGCGGTTTTCGCATGGCTGGAGTGGAAGTGACACGACGGTTCTTTCCCGTGCGCACCGACGACCAAGTCTTGGCGTGGCATCTGGTCGTGGCGGGCTATGGGATCGGTTTCATGCAGGTTCAGATCGGTGACGCCGAGCCCAAGGTGCGCCGCGTATTGCCCGACCTGTCGCTGCCCACGCTTCCGATGTGGTTGACGGCGCACTCGGAGCTCAAGACGAACCGACGTATTCGGCGAGTCTACGATTTCCTTGCCGAGGCCCTCGCGCGCTAGCGCGAAGACGCTGCTCGACCAGCTGACACGTCGTCACCGTAGTCGCGGCGCCTGGGTTCATCCGCACGGACGCCTGGCACGCCCCACGGGAGGTCGATTGGAACGAGCCCGTGTCCGGAGCATCGTTCGAGGAACGAAGCACGCGCGCCCGGATCCGAGAAGAACGCCACTGCCGCATCACCGCCTCCTGCGCCGCAGGGTTTCGCGGCTCCTCCTTCGAGGGCCGCCCATTCCGCGACGGCGTCGAGCTCACGAGTCACGATCGGGGCCCCGGTGTGGTTCCCAAGGCCCCGCATCGCCTCGTGGTACTGCGCCGCGCAACGGATCACGGATCTCACATCGCCTTCTCGGAACGCGCGCGCGAACGCGCTCCCAAGCTCGACAAGCGAGGCCATGAGCCGCGCGTATCGGGACGCGTCCCGGACTTGGAGGGCCTTGACGCGGGAGACCAGATCGGATGTACGCACCGGACTCGCGGTCCAGACCAGCGCCGGCGCCAACGACGCGGGACCCCTCACGGGGGAGGCATCGACGACCGCGTCTTCGCCGATGCGAAACTCGAGGAAGCCACCGTAGGTCGAGGCGGCCACGTCGACCCCGCTCCCCTCGGGCGCGACGGCGCGGTGTCCCTCGAGCGCAGCCGCGAACACGCGGTCGCGAATGCCGGGCTCGTCGAGGTCGAACCCTCGCGCCACCGCCACCGCTGCCGCGGCCCCGACTGCTGCTGCCGCCGACGACCCAAGGCCGAGCTTTTTCCCGTCTCGAAAAAGGGCGCTTGCATCGAACCGCAACGGAGGTGTGATCTTCCCGAACTCGCGCTCCGATGCGGCCGTGGCTGCGACCGCCTCTGGGCCTGGTCGATGGTACGCCGTCGATGGTGGTTCTCTTTCGACACGCAGCCGTCGCCCGACGGCGGCGACGACCGCGGTTCCACCCTCGAGTACGCCGTACTCGCCGCAGAGAAGGGCCTTCCCGGGGGCGGAGATCAACAAACGGAGACCTCGATGCCTGGCCCAGGAGACGCGACGATCACATCGTGCACGCCTGGCGTCTGCCGGAGCGCTGCCCGGACTTCCGAGGCGTCCTTCGCTTCGCAAAGTGTCTTGACGTGAGGCCCGGCGTCCATCGTCGCCCATGCCGACACCCCGTCCGACCGAAGCGAACGGACCGTACGAAGCGCCGCTACGGTGCCGGGCCCCCAGTAGAGGACGCTCGGCCGCGACGTCATCGCGCAGGCATGAAACGCCATCGTGCTTTGTTCCATCGCCTCGCCTAGCGTCGTCAGATCTTTCTCCCGAACCGCGGTTCTGATCGTTTCGAAGAGCTCGGGGGCAGACTCGATCCACGCGTGGTAGAGCGGCGACGTGTTGCGGGAGGCCGTCATCGCTTCCGTGGATCCAATCGCCTTGGGCCCGCGCTCGGTCAGTGCGACCAATAGGCGAACGTCCCAGTGGTCCGCGGGCGCAAGCTGCACGGCGTGAAGCAGGTCGTCTCCGGGAATCCCGGCGCCGAGCTCGACGAAACCTCCGAAGATCGACCGGGCTGCGGATGCGCTCGACCTCCGGGCCAACGCGCTCAGAGCACCGTGCGGCAGTGTCTTGGCAGCCGCGGCTGTTGAGGCAGCAGCCAGGGCCGCGAAGCCCGAGGCGCTCGAAGCCAGGCCCGCGGCGGTCGGGAACCTATTGATACTCTCGACCCGTGCGTGGCAACTCAAGCCAGAGATCGCCCGCGTCCGGTCGAGGAGTCCCGTCACCCGCCGAGTCTCGCTTGCCGACCCCGGTCGGCCATCGAGGATCAACTCGTCTTGGGATAACGTTGGGTCGAAATAGACCTCGGTCTCGGTGACCAACTCGCCGAGGGTCAACGACAGGCTCGGGACCGCGGGTAGGTTGTAGACGCGGTCACTTTTGCCCCAGTACTTCGCGAGCGCGATGTTCGAGCATGCGACCGCGCGCCCCACACTCGCCTCACGCAGCATGACCGAGCTCCTCGACGAACGCATCGACGGGTAGGGTGTCTCGAACTCGGATCGCGTGATCGGCATCTTGCGCCAACGCGATCACACAGCCTCCGCCTCCGGCGCCAGTGACTTTGGCACCCAAGGCTCCCGCGCGTCGGGCCGCCTCGCACAAGTTCTCCACCTTCGGCGTGCTCAACCCGAAGGTGCGAAGGACTCGATGGTTGCCGTCGAGCGTTCGCCCGAGTGTGTTCAAGTCACCGTCTCGGATGGCCGCTTCGGCTTGATCGACCAGGTGCCCGATCTGCTCTAGCGCGCGTCCGCTCTCGACCGGTTCCGTGCGGCAACGCTCCGCGACCGCTTCGACCATCACCTTCGTCTCCGAGCTCTCGCCGCTGTGGGCCACCACCACGTAGAACGGAGCTCGCGAGCGCACGACTTGAACCGACGACCCACGTTGAAACCGCAGGAGTCCGCCGACCGCCGCGGCCGTGTTGTCGATGCCGGAGGGCGCCCCGTGGAAAACACGCTCCCAAGACAGGGCCAACTCCGCGAGGTCGGCGCGCTCTCGACGGACTCCGAGATACCGGTCGACCGCGTCGATGACCGCCACGCCAAGCGCGGCAGAGCAACCGAGGCCGGCGCCCGGGGGAAGCTCTACTTCCGCGTGAACCTCGAGGGGAGGGCGTTGTCCTTGGAACGCGAGGGCGCGATCGAACGCGCGTGCCAACGGCTCACTTGCTGCGGCATTCGGCTCGACTCGAACGCCCCACGGTTCAATCGAGAGTCGATCGCGAGGCCCCAACGTGGCGCGTGCACGAACGCCGCGTCGAACACCGGCGGCGATCGCGGGTTGACCGTGTACGACCGCGTGCTCACCGACGAGGATGACCTTGCCACCCCCGAAGCCTAGAGTCCGATCGCTCATGCTACGTGCGGCGGACGGTGAGCTTGTCGGCCAGTTCCTCGAGCATTCCGAGCCCTTGCGGATTGAAGAGATCAGCACCTACTGCACAGCGAGCTTCGTCGCATAGCCCGGCAATCCTCAGCTCGAGTCGCTCAACGACCTCCGTTTCCCGGAGGCATTGCTGTGCCAAGGCCAGCTCCTCGCTCGTGGCGTTGCGGTTCCCGAAGACCGACTCGACTGGCTGCCGAGTCGCCAGTTCGGTCGTGCTACGAAGCTCCGCCATGACACTGCTCAGCTTCCCGTGAGGGATGTCCATCCCGGGCTTGCCTGTGTCCTCCGCATCGCCGAGGGCTCCAAGCAGGTCGTCGCGGATCTGAAACGCTTCGCCGATCGGGTTCGCCCAAGCGGTCAGTGCGGCGATCTGCTCCGCGGTCGGATTTCCGAGGAGTGCACCGAGGATGAGTGGACCTCTCACCGAGTAGCTGGTGGTCTTGAGGGCGTGCATTCGAGACACGTCTGGGTCGCCCGTGAGATCGAGTTGCTGACCGCAGTAGACCTGTTTTTGAAGCTCGATGAAGGCGCGCTGTGCGTCCGTCCACGATTGCATGGGAAAGGGCGCCTCGACGAAAAGCTCCCACGCATAGGTCGAAGCGAGGTCTCCCGCGAGAACGCCGAGTGCAGCGCCGAGATGCACGTCGTCGTGACGGTGTTGAAGACTCGCATGCACCGCCGCCCCTCCTCGACGTACTTCGTCTCCGTCCATCCAGTCGTCGTGGATGAGCAGATAGCTCTGCAGCAGTTCGAGCGATGCGCTGAGGTCGACCAGTCGGTCCATCCCGTGCCCGGGACGGACGCATCGGTATCCGGCTGCGGCGACGGCAGGTCGGAGCCGCTTCCCGCCTCGCATGGTCAGCGCCTCGATCTCCTCCACCAACTCGAGCGTGGGCGGCGAGACGTTCTTCGTCTCACGGCGCTTGTCATCAAAGAACTCCGCAAGGTGCACGTCTACCTCGAGTCGCACGATCTGCAGCCAGTGCGTCGGTCGCGACCCGAGACGCGGGGAGTCCCCGGTCGATGCCGCGCGATCGAGTTCACGCTGGCGGTACTTGGGTACGACCTCGGTCAGTTGGGATGCTCTCATGACAGTCTCCGTGGGCTATCAGGACCTGCGTCCGCCCGGTGTTTGAGCGCGAGCGCCATGACCGGGAAGTACTGCCGGTACAGGCGGTAGTTGAGGAGGGCGGTCTCGAAGAAGACCCCCACGAATTCGTCGTCTCTCCAGAGGCCTGATGACTGCTGGCGTCGTTCAAGCCACGCGGCGGCCCTCTCGATGGCGTTCCGATCCGGTTCGTTGGCTTCGATGAGGGTGATCATCGCCCACGCGGTTTGAACCACCGAACCTTGCGACGCTTGCACGTAGCCCCGGCTCGGGCCGCTCGTGTAGTCCTCGCCCCAAGCGCCGTCGCTTCTTTGGTGTGAGAGGAGCCAACGGCAAGCATCGCGAACGTGAGCGTCGGTAGCGGGAACACCGGCTGCCAGCAACCCTCGAACGCCAAACATCGTCCCGTAGATGAAGTGCACGCCCCACGCGGCGTCCCAAGTGCCGTCGTTGTTCTGGACGCGTCGAAGAAGGTCACCTGCACGCGTGATCGCAGCGTCGAGGCGCACGCGCATGAGGTCCGGGTAGTGTCTTCGCAGGTCGCTTAGCGCCATCAGGCAAGAGGCCGTGCATTCGACGTACGAGCGCTCGGTCATGCAGCGTCCGAACATCTCAGCGGGGTTCATCCATTCGAGTGGGAATCGCGTCTTTGCGGGTTCGTAGCTTCCAAAACCCCCGTCGTGGTTCTGGCAGCGAAGGATGAAGCGTGCTGCCCTGGCGGCGTTCTCCTTGCCGATCGCCTCGGGCCGTGTCCGCAAGAGCCCGATCAACGCCTCGGCCGTGCAGTCGCTCACTGGCCAGCCGTGGCCGACTTCGGAGAAGCACCAACCGCCATTCGGTTGGATCCGATGGGCCGCCTCGTAGTCGTACGCTGCGGCGCCCACCTGTTGTGAGGCGAGGAACGCGGCGCTCCGCGAGACGGACTCGCTGCAATCGACGTGCGCGACTTCCGAGAGCGCTTGGAGCGCGAACGCCGTGTCCCAACACACGCTTCCGGCTCCTGCGACGCGCGAGCCCTCGTTCGCGTCCTCCCAGAACCAATCTTCGAATCGGTCCGTCGCGCGCTCGAGGTGCGGGTCAGCCGGGTTCTCCGCCCACAGTGCCAGCATGATCAGAAGCCCGTTCACAGGCGAAAGACCGAGGTAATCGCTTGCGCGAAGATGGGCGCGCATGTCGGCGAGGAGACGTGTCGTGAGCGTACGGCGAAGCCGGCGCGAGTGAACTCGGTCGTAGCCGCGTGCGACGGCGAACACAGCGCGAAGCGCCGGCCCTGCCGCAAAGGGGGCGTCCTCAGGTCGAATGTCGTTGCGGTAGCGGGCGAATGAAACCCGAGCGAAGCGCCCCCCGTAGAGCTCGTTCTCGAGCTCGTCGACCACCGGCCCTCGCTCGGCGACGAAGCGCCTGCCGAACAGGACCGCGAGCCCAAGGTAGATCTGACGGGTGTGGCAGTAGTAGTTCGAAGGGTGCAGGGGCACCCACTCCGGGAGCGCCCACGCCTCGGGAACGATCGGGTTCACCCCGTCCCAGTCGTAGAGCCCAAGGGTCGCCAACCAGACTTTTCCCCAAGTCGGGATCCGCTCCACACGCTCTGAGGCGAAGAGGCGTCGCGCGTCTTCGAGCCAAGGCGTTTCGGCCGGGGCGCCCAGAATCCGTGCCGCGACGTACACCAACGTGGTCACGTAGAGGTTCCCGTCATCGTACGGGTGGAGCCCCCATAAACCCGAGTCGTGCCGAGTGACCCTGAACTGGGTCAGGAGTCCCGCTCGTCGCTCATCACCAAGCTCCTGCTTCATGATGTGCGACGCGATCGCGTACTGGGCCGCGAGCATGGGGTTCCATACGCACTCGCCTTCCCAGCTCCCGTCGTCCCTTTGGAGGCGGATCAGCGCGTCGAGGCCTCGATCCAGAGGCGTCTGTGCGTGAATCGAAAGATGGGTTGTTGCCGCGGCAGGCATCGGTCCTACTCCGCGGCGGCGATCTCGAATCGCCGTGCGTGCAGATTCATGTGCCCGCTCTGGATCCCCTCGGACGCCAGTGCGGAGAGCGCGCCGAGGTTCTGCGCCAACCCCACGGCCGCCATCACCATCGCGAGCTCGCCTGCAGTGTCGACGTTGAGGAGCTTTCGGAGCACGCGAAGGGCGGGCTGGACCGAAGTAGACCCCCCGACTGTCCCCACGGCCATCGGTACTTCGATCTCGCCGTGGAGCATCCCGTCGACTTGCCACCAGCGTGTCAACGGTTCGTAGCGGCCGTGGCGGGCGGCGTAGGCGTGCGCGCCTGCTTCGAGCCCGCGCCAGTCGTTCCCGGTGGCGACGCCGACCGCGTCGATCCCGTTCATGACGCCCTTGTTGTGCGTTGCCGCGCGGTAGGGGTCGACCGCCGCGAACTGATAGGCTTCGACGACCCCATGGGCAACTTCGGCGCCCGAGTGTCCGCGGCGTTCGAGAAGTTCTTCTTGAATCGCGCAGCTCGCCCGCGCCATTCGCCGATCGGACAGGTTGCTCAGGATCCGAAGACGCACCCGGCCTCCCGTCAGCTCTTCGATGATCGGCGCGACGCCCTCGGCCATGTCGTTGACCAGGTTCGCGCCCATGGCGTCGCGGCAATCGACGAGCAGGTGAACGACCAGCATCGGCGGGTCTGAGTCGAGAATCCGCACTTCGAGCGACTTCGCGCCCCCGCGGCGCGCCACCATGTTGGGGTGACGGTCATTCGCGACTTGCAGGATCCGGTCTGCCTGTCGTTCGATGGCATTGCGTGCTCCGAACGGGTCTGGCACTTCGAGAACCTGCACTTGCGCGATCATCAAGGACTCGCTCGCGGTCGCGGAGAAGCCACCCGACTCGCGGATCACACGGGCCATGTTGCTGGCCGCGGCGACTACCGAGGGTTCTTCGACGACCATCGGTACCACGTAGTCGCGCCCGTTGACCTGGAAGTTCAGCCCGAGACCCACGGGCATCTTGAGAACGCCGACGCAGTTTTCGACCATCTTGTCGGCGATCTCGGCGTCGGTCGGGTCTTCGCACCCGAGCGCAGCGAGGTCTTCTGGGTCTAGAGAGAAACGTTCCGCGAGTTGGTGATGGCGACCCGGAAGGTCAAGCCGATAGAACCCGGGAATGCGAGAGGAGGGACGAAGCGGTGCGCGATGGCTTGCTCGATCGGTCATGCGGCATCCATGGTGCGGGGCCCGCCGTTGGTGACCGAGTTGGCCGCCATCAGTCGAGCGACAGGAGTCCAGAGCGACTCGTAGTCCGAGCGGAGGAGGGCATCGTCTTGGTAGCTCGCGGCGCACCGAGCGATGACCTCTTCCACTTCCGCGCGACTCACTTTGACTTCTTGGCCATCGGTGAACATCGCGTCGTTCCCGTAGGCGAGGACGACAGTCCTCACGGCGAGCCACAGAGGCAACAAGCAGAACAGTCGGATCTCTCGATGCTCCGCCGGGATCGTCAGTGCGTACTCGAGCGCGCTGTCCAGTTTGGTGCGCGCGAGGTGGAACATCGGAAAGACCGCTCGATGTGCAGCCGCGAGCTGATCGGGATCGAGAAGATCACGACTCCGCAGTCCTTGCTTTCGGCAAAGGGACCGAGGCACGAACGACCATCCGCGCTGCATGTCGTCGGTGATGTCTTTCAGGATGTTGACGAGCTGAAGGCCCGTACCGAACGCCTCGGCGTGCTCGTACAGCGCGGCAGACAGCTCCGATTCGGGTGACGTACCCATCTCGGCGAGGAAGAGCTCGGTCAGCATGTGACCCACCGTGCCTGCGACGAAGTAACAGTACCGTTGCAGATCGTCGCTCGTTGTTGGAGCGACCACACCGTCGGCGTCGGCGCGTCGATGGCTGTAGATCTCCATCCCATGAGCCATCTCATCGACCCAACGAACCACGGCGTCGCGCATCGGGGCCGGCACGGTATCGAGAACGGCGATCACGCGATCGATTCGGCGGCACAGTTCGATCTCTTCGACTGGGGACCCGGCGACATCGTTCCATTGATGCCCAAACTCCGACGGATCGACCGTTCCGGCGAGCACGCCGTGGAACGCGCGGTAGCGCACACTTCGCTCGTCGAGAGAGAACGAGGCGTTGTCTTCGACCGCATCGACGATTCGGCAGAGCAGGTATCCGCACGTCACGGCCCTCCTCAGGTCTCCAGGTAGCACCTCGATCGGTCGGGAGAATGTCCGGGACACTTCCCGGAGACTGCCTGCGCAGAAGTCCCATTCAGCTGACATGCTTTTCCTCCTCGACGAAGACCTCAGTTGGGTCGTCAGGGCGTGCCCAGGATTCGGGTGCTGCCCACGACACCGACCGTTGCCGCATCAAACTCTGGCTCGGGTGAACGCTCGCCCACGGCCACCGAAGCCAGCCCGCGAGCTCGCGCGCCGTGGCGGCGTCAGAAAGAAGCACCCCGGCGCCGGCTCGCAGTGCAACGCGTGAGAAGGCCCGAACGAAATCGACTCGGCTCGTCGTAGCCGCGCCAAGCAGATCCATGGTTCGGTTGCGTTGCATCGAGCTCGCGCGCCAGGTGCTGAAAATCGAGTCGCGAATCGCGATCGCCCCCACGTCCTCGCGAGCAAACGCCTGGTAAATCGCGTTCGAGAGGAGTTCCGGCACGTAGCTTTCGGCAGCCCGCTGTGCGGCATACGAGCTCAGCGAGCGGGCTCCGGCGAGGGCCTCTGCATCGAGGAGCGACATCGTGATGCCCATGGCGGTGAGCGGGTGGAACACCCCGGCCGCATCGCCGACGAGCGCCACCCCGCGGTCGGTTTGGTAGCGTCGCGGGCGGAACGTATTCGCGGCCCATCCGATCGACGCATCTCCGGCGCCGCGACGGACGCCTTCGCGGAGCGCAGGTGGGAGCACCTCCGCGTACGACTTCCAGATCCAATCGTGGCTCTTCGTGCTTGCGCGCGCATCGTGCGGAACGTCGATGCACATCCGTACGGCGTTGTCCCCGATGCGATAGGCCAGCGCCGGCCCTGGTCCGCCCGTGATCACATGCCCGTACTCTTCGAAAGGAAGTTCGGTATCGCGCACGACCAGTCCGGCCATGACCGAGATCGAAACCTTCTCGCTGACTGCACCATCACCGAGGATCTTGCGCGCCGAGCGCCCCGTTGCGATGACGACGAGAGGTGCGTTGACCACGCGCGACTTAGACCTCTGAGTCAGCGTCACGAAGCGGCCCCGGACCTCGCTCGCGCGCACCCCTTCGAGATAGTCGACGCCTCTCGTCTGACTCACGCGCGCGCGCAGATGGGTCACCAAGGTTGCGTGTTCGCAGGAGAGACCGCGCTCGCCGCCGCCATACTCGAGGGTGATCGGACCGAGGCCATCGTTTGGAAACACGACGAAGCCGCGCCCGGTAGCGCCGTGCTCCAGTCCATCTAAAAGTTCGAGATTACGAAGGATTCTAGCCCCTTCGGGATGCACCCACTCCCCAGCGAAGCGCCGCGCTGCGTTCGGGTTCGACTCGACCAGGAGAACGCTCGCACCTCGCCGAGCGAACGCCGCGGCGGTTGCGCAGCCCGCCGGTCCTGCACCGATAACCACGGTGTCGTACGCCGATCGAATGTCGCCCAAGTCGAACGTTGGCTGCACGGTTTCCCCTGGCGCTTAGTATTCGCGCGCCGCGTCCGGCAGCTACAAGATTCGCTTCGGTGGATCGAACGTTGGTGTCGATCGTCCCAAAGCGCGCACGAACGGTTTGACAACTTCCCAATCTTTACAGCGTGTTGCGTTGCTGTACGTAGACGGATCAGCTTTACAATGCGTTGGCTATCGTGCTGTTGATCACGGTTCAATGATCGCTGCGGACCGCTGGCGAGATCTCACGAACGAGTCACACGTTTCTCGCGCTGCCAGTTACCGCGCGCGCTACAAACAATCGCGTCACATCGTCTCAAAGAGGAGAACACGTGAAATGAGCGCGAACCCTGCAGGCATTGCATCCATTGGTCTTCAACTTCCCAGGCTCTTCATGCCGGTGACAGAGCTCGCTGATCTTCGTGGGGTCGATCCGAACAAGTTTACAAAGGGTTTAGGCTGCGGTGAGATCGCACTTTGCGATCCCGACGAAGACGCCGTCACCTTGGCCGTTGGCGCTGCGAAACGTGCCCTCTCGCGTTGGGACGGGCTTGCCGAAGACATCGGGCTCATCGTTGTGGGCACGGAGAGTGCGAAGGACATGAGCCGTCCGCTCAGTGCTTGGGTCGCCGAGGAGCTCGGCCTCTCTGGGGGGATCCGGTCCTACGAAGTGAAGCACGCGTGCTATGGCGGAACGCTCGCGTTACGCCAGGCGCTCGAGTGGAAATGGTCGGGCGCTTCTGCAGGCAAGGCGGCGCTCGTGATCGCTTCCGACGTCGCTTTGTACTCGCTTCAAGATCCGGGCGAGCCCACGCAGGGCGCCGGGGCGGTCGCGATGATCGTAGACGAACCCCTCGTCGCACGCATCGAGAACCGCTCCTATCCGTTCAGCAGCCCGGCGTTCGACTTCTGGCGCCCGGTCGGCGATCCGTTCCCGTCCGTTGAAGGGCAGCTTAGCCTCGACTGCTACAAGCGCGCGGTCGAGGAGTGTTACGGCGCGATGGTGGGCGACCGAGATGCGCGCGCTGTCCTCGGGGCCTTCGAGGCGATGGCGTTCCACGTCCCGTTCCCGAAGATGGTCAAGAAGGCGGTCCTCCACCTGGCCGAGCAGCTCGGGTGGACCGAAGCCGAGGGTGAGGCGCTTTACGCGGAGAAGGTCGACTCGACCATGGCGTGGAACCGTTCGGTTGGAAACGCCTACACGGCGAGCCTTTGGATCTCGGTTGCCGGCACGCTCTCGGGTATGGCGGAGGGCACCCGCATGACGGCGCTCTCCTACGGATCCGGCTACGGCGCCGAGCTCCTCGAGCTGGTCGCAGGCCCTGCTGCCTCGGCTGGTGCGTGGGCAACCGACATCGAGCAGGATCTCCGTCAGCGCCGCCTGGTCGACAAAGCGACTTATGAATCTCTTCGGGGTCATGCACGCGCGAGCTGAGGGCCCTCGGGCGCCGTCGGATGCGGCCCTCGGTGCTCGCAAGGCCGACCACCTCGATCTCTGCGAAGGAGACGCGGTCGCATTCCGATCGAAGACGACTCTCCTCGAGGGCGTCCGGTTTCTCCACCAGTCTCTCCCCGAGTTGGCGTCAAACGAAGTCTCCACGGAGACGCAACTCCTAGGGCGCACGCTACGCGCTCCTATCGTGATCGCCGCGATGACCGGCGGACACGAGCGCGCGGCGTCGATCAATCGCGGGTTGGCGGCGATCGCGGAGCAGCGGGGAATCGGCCTCGGGCTTGGAAGCCAGCGTGCCATGCAGCGGGACCCGTCGATGGAATGGACCTACAGTGTTCGCGAGTGGGCGCCGAACATCCTGCTCCTCGGGAACATTGGCGTCGTGCAGGCCCGCGAGACGCCGACACGCGACATCGAAGGGTTGGTACGCGACGTCGGGGCCGATGCGTTGTGTGTGCATCTGAATCCGGCGATGGAGCTCATTCAGTCCGATGGTGACCGCGACTTCCGCGGCTGTGTGGACGCATTGAAGCGACTCTCGAACGAGCTCTCGGTTCCGGTCGTGGCGAAGGAAACCGGGAACGGGCTCAGTCCCCAAACCATCGCAAAGCTCGTTGAGGCGGGTATTCGGTACGTCGATACGTCGGGTGCGGGTGGAACCTCGTGGGTCGGGGTCGAGACGCTGCGGGCCGACGGCGTTCGGCGCACGATCGGAGACAGCCTCTGGGACTGGGGCATCCCGACCGCTCCCTCGATCCACTATGCGCGTCAGGCCAACATGACCACGATCGCCACGGGCGGCGTCCGTTCGGGTCACGACGTCGCCCGCGCGTTGGCACTCGGGGCGTCGGCCGCAGGCATTGCGCGACCGGTGTTGCAGTCGCTCCAGCAAGGCGGCGAGGAGGGTGCACTCACGTTCATCGACGGTATCGTGGAGGAGCTCCGCGCAGTCATGCTGCTGACAGGCTCGGCGACCCCGGCGGCGCTTCGCGAGGCACCGAGAATCATCTCCGGTGAGCTCGATCGCTGGATGGGCGCGGCGGGCCCAACGCCATGACGCTGCGGGCCATCGTCGTCGACGGTGAGCCACCCGCCCGGCAGGAGCTATCGTTCCTCCTTGGGCAGTGCGACGGCGTCGAGGTCGTCGGTCGTGCGGCGGTGCCCGTCGAAGCGGAACGTCTTTGCGACGAGGTCGACCCACACGTGGCGTTCATCGATCTTCGCATGCCCGGAACCGACGGCCTCTCGTTGGCCAACGCGCTTCGTCGCCGCCATCTCGAGCTCGATGTCGTGATCGTCTCGGCCCACGATGAAGGGGCGATCCGTGGATTCGACCTTCAGATCGCGGACTACCTCCTCAAGCCGGTGAGCCTCGAGCGGCTGCGCCGCACACTCAGACACCTCGAAGACAGCCGATCCGACGCGCGCAGCCCGTTTCCGATCGAACGCTTCGCGGTACGTCGCAAGAACGCCTATGTGGTCCTCGACCTGAAGGACGTGATCTACTTCGAGGCGCGCGACGACCTGGTTTGGGCGGTGACCGCTGACGATCGATTCGCCATCGATCGCACGCTGGCGAGTCTGGCCGAGCACCTCGACGGCGAAGACTTTTTTCAGTCGCACCGAGGCTGCATCGTTCGGCTCGACAAGATCCGGGTGATCGAGCCTTGCGGCGCCCGCACCTTCAGGATCGTCGTCGATCACCCGGAGAGCCCCTCCGTGCCGCTCGCACGCGATCGGGTAGGCAAGCTGAGAGAACGAATTCCGTTCCTTCGCTAACGCACCGGCTCAGGCGGGTCGCTGGGCGACGAAGAAGTAGTTCGGCGTGAAGATTCCGAGCTCTCCGCCGGCGATCAACGACTCGGCGGCGTTCCCAAGCATCCGGCTGACTTCGGTCGAGCCCGGAGGCGCGATCCGAAGCCGCTCGAGGGTACGAATCGTCCGGCGTGCGATCGCACGACCGACACGCCCGCGCCGGATGGCGATCGGATTGCTGAGCTCGCCCTTGAGCGGCAAGTACCAAGGCGTCCGCGCATCGGACCTCGTTGCCGCGTCGTGGCTTTCGACGATCTCGAAGCCGGCCTCGCGGAGTGCTTCGAGAACCTCTGGGACGGTCGCAATGTCGGGCAGGCTGTCGCCCTCTTCGATGCCCTTCTTGATCTTCTGGTGATGCGCATTCGTGGGGTCGAAGGCGTCCGTCATGCACCACTCATACGCGGCGAACTTGCCACCCGGCTTGAGAGTCCTGAGGATCTGCTTGAACACGGCGACCTTGTCCGGGGCATGGCACGTCGCCTCGAATGCGTACGCGGCGTCGTACGTCTCGTCAGCGACACCGAGGTTCATGAAATCGTCTTTGAACCCAGAGCACTGGCCGGCGAGCCCGGCTTTCTGGTTGTACTGCTCGAGCTTGGTCAGCTGGTAGTCGTTGTTGTTCACGCCTTCGATCGTGGCACCCGAGAAGCGCGCGATGGCCCGCATGGGCCCACCGACCCCGCAGCCCACGTCGAGGACCTTCATGCCCTCGTTGAGCCCCAGTCGGAGCGCAAAGAAATGCTCGGAGCGAGCCAAGGACGCATCGAACGATTCACCGTCGAAGCGGGGTGCGAAGTGAAAGGACTGGCCCCAGCCGTGCTCGTAGAAATCGGTGACCAGATCGTAGTAGTGATTGATCATGGTCGTGTAGTCGGCCTTGCGCGTCTCGACGTTCGCGCCTGACGACTCGTCGAAGAAACCGAGGTAGTCGCGAATGGCGCCGCGGACGGTGCTGCGCGTCCGCGCGTCGGAGTAGAATTGCGTTACGGCTTGCTCTTGAGTCATCGATATCCCCTACAAACGAATGAAACTTTGCAGTCCGTTACCACACGCGAGGAGAGGGACAACGAGCGTTTGACCGATCTCGCGGGTCCCGGAGGTCCGAGATCCGGACCCCTTAACCGTTCGGCCCACTCCGAGGACCTCTCATTGCGGCGACTCGACCCTTGACCGCCGTTCAGCCGGCACCGCGGGCAGCCTCACTTTTTTCTTTTCTGTGTCAGTATCCGCCGTTCGATGGCCGACGGCGAAACCAAACTCGGGACTTTCTCGACCCTTTCCATCGGGATCGGGGGCATGGTGGGTGGGGGGATCTTCGCGGTGACGGGCCTCACTGTCCAGGTCACCAAAGGGGCCGCCCCGATCGCGTTTCTGATCGCAGGCATCGTGGCACTCCTCACGAGCTACTCGTATCTCAAACTCACACTCCGATATCCCGGCGAGGGAGGCACCGTCTCGTTCCTCAACCAGGCTTTCGGAGGCGGAGTGCTGACCGGCTCGGCCAACATCTTGCTCCTCCTGAGCTACGTCGTGCTTCTGGCCGTGTACGCGTACGCGTTCGGGAGCTACGGCGCGAGCTTCTTTCCGAAAGAGGAGCGTACCCTGTGGCTTCATGTGCTGATCAGCGCGGTGATCATCGGGCTGGTGGTCATCAACGTGTTCGGCACGCAGCTGGTGATTCGATCGGAGAACTTTTTCAACGTCGTCAAGATGCTGCTTCTTGCAGTGTTCGTGGTGTGGGGGCTTGCGACGCCGATGACCTGGAACCGGCTGGCACCTGCCGAGTTCGTTTCGCCGGTCTCACTCGTTGCGGGCGCCATGCTGATCTTCTTGAACTACGAGGGCTTCGAGCTCATCGCGAATGCGTCCAAGGACGTGGCCGATCCCAAACGTTCTCTTCCGATTGCATACATCGGGGGAGTCTTGTTGGTCATGGTGCTCTACGTGTTGATCGTTACCGTTGTCGTCGGGCATATGACGTTTGCCGACGTCGAGAAGACACGCGACTACGCGCTGTCGGTTGCGGCGGAGACGTTCATGGGACGCCCCGGCTACGTGGGTATCGCCGTGGCCGCGCTCATGGCCACCAGCTCCGCGATCAACGCGACATTCTACAGCACGGGCCGACTGACTTACATCATCGCGAAGAGCGGTCAGCTACCGCGCGAGCTCGAGCGGGAGCTCCGAGGCGAGCACCTCGAGGGCACCATCATCACTGCGGGGTTGGCGTTGCTGATCGCGAACGCGATCCCCCTTGATGCGATCGCGACCATGGGCAGCGCAGGCTTTCTCTTGATCTTCGTCGCGGTGAACGTCGCCAACGTACGCCTCGCGAAGGAGACCAACAGTCGCGCCTGGCTGTCTGGAATCGCGGCCCTGACCACAACCGCGGCGCTCATCGTGTTGTGTATCGAGATAGGCTCCAAACCCGAGACTAGGAACCAGTTGTGGATCCTCGCGGCGATGGTTGCCGTCTCGTTCGGCGTCGAAATGGCCTACCGAAAGAGCACGGGTCGCCACATCTCTCTAGTATCTCGTGGTACTTCCGAGACCCAGGCGCCTGTCCTTGGTGCCGGCCCTGAAGACTGAGGAGAAGAAGCGTGTTCAAGGACTACCCCGACTACGACGGCATCGGTCTCGCCGACCTCATGAAACGGAAGGAAGTATCCCCCGCCGAAGTGATGGAGGCGGCGATCGCGCGCACGGAGGCGCTCAATCCCAAGTTGAACGCGATCGTCACACCCCTCTACGATCGCGCCAAGAGGGACGACCTGCCCGACGGCGCAGGCCCCCTCGCCAACGTCCCTTTCCTCTTGAAGGACGTGCACCACGCGCTCGAGGGAACCCCGATGAGCAACGGGAGTGCGCTTCAGCAGGGAGAAGTCTCGACGCGCAACGCGACGATCGTCGACCGTTGGCTTCGGGCCGGCCTGCGGGTTTTCGGAAAGACCAACACGCCCGAGTACAAGCTGACGCCAACCACCAACCCCAAGATTTTTGGCGCCACCCGCAACCCTTGGGACCTCGAACGAACGCCTGGCGGCTCGAGTGGTGGATCGGCGGCTGCGGTTGCGGCACGACTCGCACCGCTCGCTTCCGGCACGGACGAGGCTGGCTCGATCCGAACGCCATCGGCCAACTGCGGGGTGTTTGGGCTCAAACCTTCCCGCGGTCGAAACCCGATTGGCCCCGATTTTCGCTGGGAGCTCGGCGGCTGCTCGACTTCGCACGTCATCAGTCGAAGCGTCCGCGACAGTGCGGCCGCGCTCGACGCGACTCACGGGCCCGAACTTGGCGGACCGTATCATTGCCCCATCGGCGGGGGGTTCCTCGAAGCGCTGCAGGAGCCCCCGAGCACGCTCCGCGTGGCCGTCGATACCGGGACGAGTTACTTCGGACGTCCCATGGAGCCAAGCTGCGTGGCTGCGGTCGAACAGGCCGCCAAGATACTTGAACGCCTGGGCCATCACGTCGAGCTCGTGCCACTTCCGTTTGATGAATCGGAGGCACTCTGGCTATCGGTCATCTTGATCGCGACGAGCTTCGCCGGGTTCGTCGACGAGCTCGTAGATGAGTACGACCTCGCGCGCGTGAAACGCGGTATCGAGCCGCTCAACTATTTCATCTGGAAAGCTGGGCACGCGGTTCCTTCGCAGATCACCGAGCGTGCCCGTCTTCAACGCCACGAGCTCGCTCGGTCGCTCGCCGAGTTCCACACCCGCTACGACGTTCTTGTCACATCGACGATGTGTTGCGCACCGAGGCTGATCGAGGAAACCGAGCCTTCGTCCGCCGACATCAAGCTCGCGACGGTCCTCGCGTCGGGGTTGCTACGGCCCCTGGGTGCCGTGCCCGGTGTTATCGAGCGCATCATCGATGCGCAGATCGACAGCTTGATCTCGCGCGTCCCGTATCGCACAGCGCTCGCGAGCGTCACGGGGCAGCCGGCGATGTCGGTTCCGCTTCATTGGACCGACGAGGGGCTTCCTGTTGGGGTTCAGTTTCTTGGGGGTTTCGGAAGCGAGCGCATGTTGCTTCAGTTGGCGTCCCAGCTCGAGTCGGCCCACCCGTGGGCGTCCAAGCGACCTTCGCATGCGTCCTGAGCCTCGCGTTCGTCCCCATCGGGGACCGTGCTAGGGTGCGCGCCCTCGGAGGACCACGCATGGGAACAAAACCGACTGGCCTACTCGCGTTCTGGCGAAACTACGATCGTAAGACCTACGTCAAGGCGGCGGTACTTGCCGATCGCCTCGGATACGACTCGTTCTGGCTTCCCGAGGTCTGGGGCTACGAGTCGTTCACGCTTCTCACCGAGATCGCTTTGAAGACGAAGCGCATCAAGTTGGGCACCGGCATCATCAACGTGTTCAGTCGGTCGCCCGCCCTGATCGCCATGCAGGCGGCCACCCTGGACGAGGTCAGCGGCGGAAGGTTCATTCTCGGGGTCGGCACGAGCGGCAAGCGCGTGATCGAAGGGCTTCACGGACGTGACTTCGAGAAACCACTCACGCAGACGCGAGACGTCATACGAGTCGTCAAGACGCTCCTTGACGGACGGCCCATTTCGGAGTCCGACGCGAAGCTCCGGCACTACCGACCGTTCAAGCTCGACTTCGAGCCAAGGCGAAGAAAGATCCCGATCTATGTAGCGGCGCTTAAGCAGAAATCGGTCACGAGTATCGGGGAACTTGCCGACGGGTGGATGCCGATCTTCTGGCCGTACGATCGTCTCGAAGACGGACGGGCTTGGATCGCCGATGGGGCTGCCAAGTCTGGGCGAGATCCGGCGGAGATCGTGACCGCGCCCTTCACGACGGTCATCCCTGTGCCGGGCCGCGGCGCCTCGAAGAAGGCACGCGAAATTATCGCGTTCTACATCGGCGGCATGGGTGAGTACTATAAGGAGCTGCTCACCGGCTTCGGCTACGGTGAGGAGTGTAACGAAGTCGAGCGGCTGTACCGTGACAAGTCGACTCGAGCGCAGGCTCTTGACGCGGTGACCGACGAGATGGTCGAACGACTGACGATCTCAGGCGATCCCCTCCACTGCCGCAAAGAGCTCGGGAGACGGCGCGGGCTTGGTCTGCAAGAGCCGATCATCAACTTACCGCCAGGCATCCCGTGGCCGGCGATGGCCGCCTTCATTACATCGCTTGCGCGGGCCTGACGACTCCACAGCCGACAAGTTGGTGTATGCTGCACCCATGTCTCCCGTCGAGGCGCCCTTCGCGAAGGGGTGGTACATGGTTTGCTGGAGCAACGACCTCGAGCGAGGCGCGACCTTGCCGCTCCGTTACTTCGCCAAGGACTTCGTGTTGTTCCGAGGGGAGAGTGGCCGCGCCACACTCCTCGACGCGCATTGCCCGCACCTCGGTGCGCACCTCGGTCACGGAGGCTGTGTCAAGGGTGACGATATCGTTTGCCCGTTTCATGCGTGGCGGTTCTCGCCCGAAGGTCGCTGTATCGAGGTCCCCTACGCGAGCCGCATTCCACCGAAAGCAGCCCTCCGGCAGTATCCGGTTTCGGAACACAGCGGGATGATCTTTGCCTACTTCGATGAAGAGGGGGTCGTCCCCGACTACGAAGTACCGCCGATTCACGAGCTGGACGATCCCAACTGGACTCCGCTCGAGATGAGTGAGATCCAGATCGCCACCCAGCCGCGTGAGGTCATCGAGAACGTCGCGGACGTTGCGCACTTTGGCCCGGTTCACCACCAGACGATCGATGAGTTCGAGATGATCATCGATGGGCCAAGGGCCACTCAGAGAACGATTGGCAGAGGGGGGACGCTCGACGGGAGACCGATACCGGTCGAGTCGGTCGCGACCTATCACGGACCGGCCGTGCAATTCACGAGGCTGATGTGGGCCTACGACATGGTCCTGGTGAACGCCCATGTGCCCATCGACCACGAGGCGCTCGTCCTTCGGTTCGGCGTGACGCTCCGCAAACGAGCGGGCGAGAACGCGGGGCGTGACGTGATTCTGCAGCACGTCGCGGCAGCGCGCGACGGTTACTTCCAAGATGTCGCCATCTGGGAGCACAAGCGATGGCGCGATCGACCCACCCTCGTTGAGGGAGACGGGCCGATCGGCGAGATCCGGAAGTGGTACCGGTCATTTTTCGCTGAAGCATCTTGAGCGCCACACGACGGCGGACGCGCGGTCAGCGTGGGATGAGCCGCATCGGAAGTCCATCGACAGGCTTGCTGAACGGGAAGTACTGGAGCTTGGCGGGGTAGTACCCACGCTTGGCGAACTCGAGCCGGTACCCTCGAAGCATCTCGGCGAACGTCTGCATGAAGAGAAGACGCGCGAAGTGCATCCCGATGCATTTGTGTGCGCCGCCGCCGAACGGAATCCACATGAAGTTGTGTTTTCGGTGCTCGTTGCGGTCCTCGCCGAACCGTGTGTGGTCGAATTCGTCGGGGCGCTCCCAAAAGCCTTCTAGGCGCTGGATGTAGATCCCGGGTACGCACACCATCGTATCGGCTGGGATTCGGACGCCTCCGAACTCGCATTCACGAATGGTGCGACGAAGAAATAGCGAAACGGGCGGGTGCAGCCGGAGTGTTTCGTAGAACACGCCCACAACCTCTTTCATCTCGTGAAAGAACGCCTCGTAGCTCGGTGGCTGCTCAGTACCGGCGAAGTCGCGGTAAAGCGTCTCTTGAAGGCGGAAGTCGTGGCACAGGTAGTACGCTGCCATCGTTGCGGCGCTGGTCGTCGTGTCGTGCGCCGCAAGCATCAAGAAAACCATATGATCCGCGATGTCCTCGTCTTCGTAGTACTGGCCCTCCTCGGTCTTCGAACGGCAGAAGTGGGCGAACACGTCTTCATCGTCGGAGGTGCGTTTGCGCGCGATCAGATCCATGAAGAACCGCTTGAGCGTGCGACGGCCGCGAAGGCCTCGATGGTAAGGAAGGCCGGGGATGGGCAACCGGACCACCCCGAGCGCACCCTCCATCATGTCCGTGAAAGCGGTGTTCACGAGTCGGATGGTCTTGTCTGAGTCTTCAACCCAGCAGAACACTTCGAACGCGATGTCCAGCAACAGGAGCTTGACCTCGTCGTAGAATAGAAACTCGTCACGTTCCGCCCATTGCGAGACTCGCCGCTCTACGATGCGCTGAATGCGGGACAGGTACCCACGCATCGCATCGGGCTTGAATGACGTCTGCATGATGCCGCGGTGCAGGCGATGCTCCTCGAAGTCGCGCATCACGAGGCCGCCTTCGAAGAACTCCGCCATCACCGACTCCCAGCCCTTCTTGATCGAGAAGTTCTTCTCTCGATCGAGAAGCACCCGCTGGGCGTGATCGGGGTGGATCAGAAGCGTGCACTTGTTGCCGGTGATCGAGATTCGGCTCACCGGCCCGTACTTCCGGAAGTGTCGGTCGAACATGGCGTTCGGGTCGCGGACCATCTCGAGCGTCTTGCCGACGAGGGGGAGCCCGTACTCCCCAGGCAAGTGCCTGAGGTCGCGATTCGCTGGCCGCTGGTCGTACGGGATCGGTTCGGCGTGTTCCATCGAGCACACGGTCGGGTTGCAGGACTCTCGATCTCGCTTCTATTCGTTATATTACAATTTGTAAAGTTAAAGCGTCGCCGAGCTTTCCCGCGTGTTTTTGGACGGAGTAAGTGGTTCAGGCGGCGTCGCCCGAGTCCGGGCCAGGGTCCTGCGGAGTGCTCTTGGCCGCATCTTGGATGGTCGCGGCGAGCGCCCGCACCTCCCTGTCACTCAGGGTCTCTGATTGAAGTCGTTCGGCGGTGCGCCGGATCGCTGCGAACCGCTGGTCGATGGTTTCGTAGATCGCGCCGTTCTTGGGTGGGAGCGTCAGCCGACCCGTGACCTCACGGAGCCTGGACTCGGCTTGTCGTCGGTTGCGCTCGGCTTCCTCGTGCAGCTGAACTGCGCCCTTGAAGTTCTCGAGAAGCTCGGCTTGCTCCCGCAGGCTCGAATCCAAATGCCGCGTAAGTACGTCCACGCTTACGATCGCCACACCGCCGAACACGGCGAAGAGCGCCGTCACTCGCAACCAATCGACCAAGTCTGTCGGGTCGTAAAAGTGCGCTGTCTCTATCGACACGATCCCGCTCGAGAGGCAGACCCCTGCGGTCAGCAGCGCGAGCAGGTTGAACCCGAAGGCCGTCCAGGTCGCGCGTCGTCCAAAGAGAACCGAGGCGAGAAGGTTCTGCGCGACCAAGATCAGGATCGGGGCGGGGAGGTAGCCCGCGGCGAAGAGACCAAAGACCCCCCCAACGTAGAGCAGCCCGAGAAAGCCGGCGGCGCGCACCGCGTACGACAGGGGCCGGGCGAGGAGTAGGATCGTTAGTCCTGCGTAGACGACGAGAGCGGCACCCGCGACCGTCCATGCCTCCATGTCGATCGCGTCCACCAAGGTCCGCACAAACGCGAGCCCGCCCACCGCAACAGACATCAGAAGAGTCACGTTGAGGATGCGAAGCCGAATGGCGTTGGCTTCGTTTGCGATATTGCGTTGCTTTGGCGCGTCAGCTTCCAACTCACATCACCCAGACGCGGATAGTAGACCGCTTCGCTTCGATGGGCAGTCCAAAGCTAGGGGGCTCTTGAGCGCTGTCGCAGTCTTTTGGGGGGCGCCGTTTTTGCCTCGAATTTCCGAGTAGTTGAAGGACCGTCGTCCACCTGGTGGCCACAGGCTGTCCGGGTTTGGCCGCTCAGCCGTAGGTCGCTTCGAGGGCGGCGACGAAGGCATCGAGTTGGTCCGCCGGAAGCGCGTTGATCCCGGCTGCAGCGGCCCGTCCCCCGCCGGTCGGGAACTGCCGACACAGCGTGTCCGCCCCGCGCTTGTCGTCGAGCGGAGCCCGCACGCTCACAAGGTACGTTCCATCGGCGCGTTCCGTGAGCACCGCATGCGCGCGGGACGGCGTGCGGTTCGCCAGCTCGTTGCCATACACGCCAGAGACGCGGCGTGCCCAGGGCTCGTCCGGCAAGATGACGACCGAAGTCGCATCGTCTTGCCTTGCCGGCTCGACTGAGGCCGCCGCGGCCATGTCCTGTCGGTAGCCTGTCTCCAGCGCCTCGAACGTCTTCGGCGCCTCACTCACGAAGGCGAACGGCGTCGGGAACGGACTCACCAGACGAAAGAGCTCATCCGGCGCGAAGTGAAGGTCCTCGAGTGAGGAACCGTATCCGTTGTAGTTGATGCAAGTCCCAAGCGTGTCGAGCAACGCGAGCTGGGCCTCGGTGAGATCGAGGGGCGCGGCAAGGGCGCGTGCCGTCTCCTTAAGGTTGTCGCCGAAAGCGCCGGTGATCGCCCACTCGACGTAGGCCCCCCCGAGGCGGCCGTTCACCAGCAACGATGTGCATACATTGGGATCAGTGTCGATGATCGTTTCAAGTTGGGGGTGCTCTGGAACCTCCCCCGCGAAGTGGTGGTCGACGTAGAAGACACTTGCCCCGACCGCGAGGGCTTGCTCGACGCCGCCGCGGTTCTTGTCGAAGCTGACATCGAGCACGGTCACTTGGTCGCCTTCTTTTGTACCTGCCTTGGCAACCAGTGCGATGTCGCGCTTCACCCCGGTGACGAGTCGACTGTCACGCGGTTCGGCGTTGTGCAGTTGCGCGAGGGCACAAATCCCATCCGCATCACCGTTGAAAATGTCGATCCGTGCCATGGGCGGCTCCTACTGAGCTTCGACGCGGTTGTCCAACGCGCCGAGGTCGATCGACCCGTCGTCCGTGGAGATCGTCGCCCGCACTCGATCCCCAGGCTGCAAGTAACGGCCGCCCGCCTCTTGCAGTTCGGTGAACCGCTGCCATTTCTTCGCGCGTGGGAGCTTCGCGAGCATGGCGTTCTGTTCGGCAGAGCGCTGCATGGCGACCCCGGACGGCGTGCCGCTCGCGATCAAATCGCCAACGCGTAGGTCTTGCACCTCGGAGAGTTCGGTGAGGGTCTCTCCGGGCTTGTAAACCATATTTTCACAGACCGCGTCCTGCCTCAGCTCCTCGTTGACGTACATCCGCAGGCGTAGCGTGTGCCAGCGTTCCCGGATCTGGTCATCGACGAGGGTGAGCCAAGGCCCTGTCGGTCCGAACGTGCGGAAGCTCTTTCCCTTGTAGTACTGGAGTTCCGACAGCTGCACGTCGCGGGCGCTCACATCGTTGTGGACGACAAGCGCACCGATCGCGTCCGGCAGCGTCGAGTTCTCGAACGTCTCCGGGGCAACGATGTCCCTGGCAAGAACGAGACCAAGCTCGACTTCGTAATCGAGCAAGCGAACCCGTGCAGGCCTCACGATCGGATGGTTCGCACCACACAAACAGGAGGAGGCCTTCCTGAACCACATGTTGAACGTCTTCGAATCTGGGTCGACGCCCGTCTCTCGGGTGTGCGCGCGGTAGTTCTTCGCCAGACAAACGACCTGTTGGTTTCGGGTCACCGGTGACAGGAACTCGACGCCGTCGAGGGCGGTTGTCGCCCCTGTGCGGGCCGCGGCCTCCGCGATCGCGTCGGTGCCACTGCGCAGCAAGGCGCCGGTGGTCTCGAAATCGCCCTCGACCCAGGACAGGCCGTCCTTTCGGACCACCGCCCACCGAGGACCGCTGTCTTGCTGAACTCGAGCAACGCGAATCATGAACGAGTCTTAGCGCGTTGGCGTCGCCTGCGCCTGCGCCCTGTTGGCCGCATGTGTGCTAGGTTCGGTCCGTCATGACCCAATACGTGTTCGAACCGACAGACCTACAGCGCATCGTGAAGATGCACCTCCATGTGCCTCTGGACCGGCGCTTCGATCGGATCGCCCACACGCTGCATGCCGTGTACGGAGAGCACATCCATCCGGGCCGCGAGTGGATCTGGAGCAACGCCGGCGGGATCATGTGCTCGATGAGCGTGCTCCACACCTCGCCGAAGGAGTACCTCTTGTTCTGCGGAACGGCCGTGGGGTCCGAAGGACACAGCGGGCGGCATCGTGCCGAACTCTACGACATCGTGATCAATGGCGAGCTTCAGACCTTCAAGCCCGACCAGTTCGCACCACGGACCCTCCAGCCCGGCGAAGTCTCGCACCTGCCTCGATTGACGACCAACGGCAGCCACTTGAGCCGCGAGTGCTGGCTGCTCGAGTATGCGCGCGGGAACATCATGTCGATGTTTCCCTTTGCGCTTGGGGACACGGTGTTCAGCACCCAGGACCTGACTGATTTGGGCAAGACGATGGTCCACTCCACCAAGCTCATGCTGTCGGAGGCCAAGCTTGCGGTCAGGAGCCGTTTCGGACGCGGCAGCCTGCCCGCGCCTCGGCTCGACCTCATCACCGATCCAGCGCCCGCGGCCCCGAAGCCGTCGAGCGACGACACGTCCCTTAATTGACGGCGCGGCAGCCGACACCAGGAATACCCTCAGGGGAAGCGGTTTTCGGCCGAATTCGGTCGGTCAAGCCCCGCCCGGTTGCGCAGACGCGATTTCGCGGCTAGCCGGGCGTTGGCGAATCGCGCCATTGGCACGGGAAAACCATGAAAGACCTCACCACCTACCGGAACATCGGCATCTTCGCGCACGTGGACGCCGGCAAGACCACCACGACCGAGCGCATCCTCAAACTCACCGGCAAGATTCACAAAATCGGTGAGGTCCATGATGGGGCGGCGACGACTGACTTCATGGAGCAGGAGCAGGAGCGAGGCATCACGATTCAGTCGGCGGCGACCACCTGTTTTTGGGACGGCCACCAGCTGAACATCATCGACACGCCCGGCCACGTCGACTTCACGATCGAGGTCTATCGGTCCCTCAAGGTGCTCGATGGCGGGGTCGGTGTGTTTTGCGGCTCCGGCGGCGTCGAGCCGCAGTCCGAAACCAACTGGCGTTATGCCAACGAATCCGAAGTTGCGCGCCTGATCTTCGTGAACAAGCTCGATCGCGCGGGCGCCGATTTCTACCGCGTTGTCGACCAGATCAAAGACGTGCTCGACGCGAAGCCGCTCGTCATGGTGCTGCCTATCGGTACCGAGGCGGAGTTCGTCGGGGTCGTCGATCTGCTCACCCAGAAAGCGTACGTGTGGGACGATTCGGGCCGACCCGAGAACTTCGAGGTGAAGGACGTACCCGAAGACATGGCGGAGCTCGTCGAGAAGTATCGCACCGAGCTCATCGAAGCTGCGGTCGAACAAGACGATGACGCACTCGAACAGTACCTCGAGGGCAATGAGCCCGACGTCGACACGATCAAAGCATGCATTCGGAAGGGAACACGCGACCTCGTCTTCTTCCCAACGTTTTGCGGTTCAGCGTTCAAGAACAAGGGCGTCCAACAGGTTCTCGATGGCGTCGTGGCTTACCTCCCGAACCCGACCGAGGTGCCGCCGCAGCCCGAGATCGACCTCGAGGGCAACGAGACCGGCAAGTTCGCCGACGTCGACCCGACCGGCCCGGTCCGCGCGCTCGCTTTCAAGATCATGGAGGACCGATTCGGCGCGCTGACCTTCACGCGAATCTACTCCGGCACGATCAACAAGGGCGACACCCTGGTCAATACGTTCACTGGGAAGAACGAACGCGTCGGGCGTATGGTCGAGATGCACGCCAACGACCGTACGATCGTCGAGACCGCGCAAGCTGGAGACATCGTTGCGATGGTCGGGCTGAAAGACGTTCGGACAGGACATACCCTCGCCGACGCGAAGGACCCCGCGACCTTGGAGCCGATGGTCTTTCCGGACCCCGTCATCTCCGTGGCGGTCTCGACGAAGGACAAGGCGAACAGCGAGAAGCTCAGCACTGCGCTTGGCAAGATGGTCGCCGAAGACCCGTCGTTCCACGTCGAGGTCGACCAGGAGTCCGGCGAGACCATCCTCAAGGGGATGGGTGAGCTCCATCTCGACATCAAGGTCGACATCTTGCGTCGGAGTCACGGCGTCGACGTGCAGGTCGGTGCGCCTCAGGTGGCCTACCGCGAAACCGTCACTTCGATGATCGAAGACAGCTACACGCACAAGAAGCAGACCGGTGGGTCAGGCCAGTTCGCGAAGATCGACTACCGAATCGAGCCTGCCGAGGCCGGCGAGGGCTTCGTCTTCGAATCGAAGATCACCGGCGGCAACGTGCCCAAGGAGTTCATTCCCGCGGTCGACAAGGGTTTCAAACAGATGATGGAGACCGGTCCCCTTTGCGGTTTCCCGTTGCTCGACTTCAAAGTGACGCTGCTCGATGGCGGCTACCATCCGGTCGACTCCTCGCAGATGGCGTTCGAAACGGCGGCCAAGGCGGCGTTTCGTCAGAGCATGCCGAAGGCCGGCCCCCAGCTTCTAGAACCGATCATGAAGGTGGACGTGTTCGTTCCCGACGCCAACGTCGGCGACGTCATCGGCGACCTCAACCGCCGACGCGGTATGATTGGCGCGCAGGAAAAGGGCCACACCAACGTCCGCATCAAAGCGGATGTCCCGCTGAGCGAGATGTTCGGCTACATCGGCGACCTTCGCTCCGCGACCTCAGGTCGTGGCCAGTTCTCGATGGAGTTCAGCCACTACTCCGCCGTTCCGCGCCACATCCTCGAGAAGGTCCAAGCCGAAGTCGCCGAACGCGAAGCCGCCAAGAAAAAGTAGGGTCACTCCGCCCCTCCAAAACCGCAGCAAAACCAACTATTTACACGCTGCACCGCGAAAACCGACCGTCCGGCGCCCCCAACGCCCCTGCGGGACGGGGTCACTCCGCGTCTCCAAAAGCGCAGCAAGATCAGCGGTTTGCACGCTGCACCGCGAAAACCGACCGTCCGGCGCCCGAAACGCCCGCGTCGTGCACGCTACGGTGCCGATCGCTAGCGCTAGGCGACGGCACCGCCTCGATGGAGGATCGGGTTTTCGCGGTGTGGTTGGTAAGGGGTTGAAATGGTTGAGCTATATGGCGGTCGGAGTGACCCCGGGTTTTCGCGGTGTGGTGGGCAAGTGGCGGAGATGGTTGGGGTTTTGGGGGGCCGGAGTGACCCTGGCGGGGGGGGCGTGGGGGATCTAGAGTTGCGGCGATGAAGAAGCTGACGGCGGACGAGGTGGCGGCGCACATGAAGGCGTTGCCGGGGTGGGAGCTTGGGGAGGATCGGATCCGGCGAACCTTCCGCTTCAAGGACTTCGTCGAAGCGTTCGGGTGGATGGCGAGTGTGGCCTTGGTGGCGGAGCAGATGAACCACCACCCCGAGTGGCGGAACGTGTGGGCCACGGTCGAGGTCGAGCTCTCGACTCATGATGCCGGCGGCCTGACCGAACACGACATGAACATGGCCGCGAAGATGGACGCGCTGAGCGGACTCGACTGACCGCGGTGTCGAGCGAGCAAGCGATGGCGGGATCGTGGGTCTGCCCGATGCACCCCGAGGTGGTCCGAGCAGGCCCGGGCGACTGCCCCAAGTGCGGCATGGCGCTCGAGCCGCGTACCGCGACCGTCGACGAAGACTCAGTGAGCCCCGAGTGGCAAGACATGAAGCGGCGATTCTGGATCGCGCTCGCGTTTACAGTGCCCCTCCTGGTGATCTCGATGGGCGACATGCTCCCGAGCCATCCCATGTCGCAAGCGTTCGGGGATCGCGGCCGCGTTTGGCTGGAGCTCGCGCTCGCGACCCCGGTGTGCCTTTGGGCCGCGTGGCCCTTCTACAGTCGCTTCGTGGCTTCGCTCCGGCACCGCAGCCTCAACATGTGGACCTTGATCGGCCTTGGCGTCGCCGTGTCGTACCTCTACAGCGTGGTGGCTGCCGTCGCACCGGGGATCTTTCCGAGCGCGTTCCGCGATGCGAACGGTAATGTGGCCGTCTACTTCGAGGCCGCTGCAACCGTCGTGACGTTGATCCTCCTCGGCCAGGTACTGGAGCTCCGAGCCAGAGGCGAAACCGGCACTGCCATCAAGGCGCTGCTCGGCTTGGCACCCAAACTCGCGCGCCGCATCTCCGGAGACGGAACCGAGAGTGATGTCCCGATCGACGAAGTCCAAGTCGGAGACCGGCTTCGTGTTCGCCCTGGGGAGAAGGTCCCGGTCGATTCGATCGTCGTGGACGGAAGCAGCCTCGTCGACGAATCGATGGTTACCGGCGAGCCAGTCCCCGTCCCGAAAGCAGCCCATGACACGGTGATCGGTGCGACGATCAACGGTTCTGGGGCGCTGACGATCGAAGCGACAGCGGTCGGCGACAACACGCTTCTTTCGCGGATCGTCAGCATGGTCTCGGAGGCCCAGCGGACGCGGGCCCCTGTGCAACGCATGGCGGACTCCGTCGCGGGCGTGTTTGTCCCGGCCGTGCTGGTCGCTGCGGTGGTCACGTTCGTGGTGTGGAGCATCATCGGCCCTGACCCCAAAATGGCCCACGCATTGGTGAGCTCGGTGGCTGTTCTGATTATCGCGTGTCCCTGCGCCCTGGGTCTCGCGACGCCGATGGCCATCATGGTCGCCACCGGGAAGGCAGCGTCTGTCGGCGTACTGTTCAAAGACGCCGAGGCGATCGAGACCATGCGCTCCGTCGACATGCTGGTCGTCGACAAGACGGGGACCCTGACAGAGGGCAGGCCCGCCCTCGTCACGGTCGAATCGATCGAGGGAGATGGCGACACGCTTCTTTCGCTCGCGGCTAGCCTCGAGCGACCCAGCGAGCATCCGCTTGCCGAGGCCGTCGTTCGCGGGGCGCAGGACCGTGGCATCGTCCTTCGCCCCGTCGACGAGTTCGCCTCGGTGACCGGGCGTGGTGTCGTCGGTCGCGTGGATGGCCGGGAAGTCGTTCTCGGTAACCCGGCCATGCTCGAGGAGCACGGCGTTGATGCTACCCCCCTCGCGAGTCTTGCCGACGACGCGCGAAAAGAGGGACAAACCGCTCTCTTCGTCGCTGTCGACGGCAAGCCCATCGGGATTCTGGGTGTCACCGATCCAATCAAACCGAGCGCGCCCGCGGCGATCGCCGATCTGCACGCGGCCGGGATCTCGGTGGTCATGCTCACCGGCGACCATGAGAAGACGGCGGCGATCGTAGCGCGCAAGCTCGGGATCGACGACGTCATCGCCGGTGTTCTCCCCGACCAAAAGGCGGCTTCGGTGCAAGGGTTTCAGCGCGAAGGGCACGTCGTCGCGATGGCGGGCGATGGCGTGAACGATGCACCTGCTCTGGCCCAAGCCGACGTCGGCATCGCGATGGGCACGGGAACCGATATCGCGATGGAGACTGCCGGTGTCACCTTGGTCAAGGGCGACCTCGGTGGCATCGTGCGTGCACGCCGACTGAGTCGGGCGACGATGAAGAACATCCGCCAGAACTTGTTCTTCGCCTTCGTTTACAACGCGCTCGGCATCCCGGTCGCCGCCGGCGTGTTCTATCCGATCCTCGGTTTGCTCCTGAACCCGATGATCGCCGCTGCCGCGATGAGCCTGAGTTCTGTCTCTGTGATCACGAATTCGTTGCGTTTGCGCCGCACACAGATCTAGCCTCCCGCGCGAGCGCCCTTCGATGAACGTGATCGATCCAACTCTCGACCCGGCCTTGGTGGCGTTTGGCATCATCGTGCTCGGCGCCTACCTCGTCCAGACCGCCATCGGTTTCGGCAGCATGCTGATCTGCGTCACCTTCGGCGCCCAGTTCTTACCCCTCGAAGAGGTGATCCGACTCGCAATCCCGCTCTCCTTCCTCCAAACCGGGTACATCGTGATTCGACACTGGGAGGGGGTTCGTTGGCCGCTCCTGCTGAGACGCGTCCTACCATTCATGGCGCTCGGAATGGCCGCCGCGTTTGCCGTGCTGGCCGCGGTCCGCGGTCCCGGTCTCGGGCTCGCGTTCGGGCTGATGGTCTTGGTTTTGTCGGCGCGCGATATCCGGAAGCTTCGCCATGCCGACGACGCCGCGGCGGAGCCGCCGATCTCCCTCGGCGCATCCATCGCGGCCCTGTTTTCCGCGGGTTTCGTTCACGGAATCTACGCCTCTGGGGGCCCAATGCTCGTCTACGCGATCGGGCGTGAGGGTCTTGGGAAACGGGATTTCCGGAGCACGCTCTGCATGATCTGGATCCTCCTCAACGTGATCCTGGTCGCGCGGTTTGTGTCGGTTGGGGCCTATCAGCCTGGCGATCTTTACCGCGTCCTCTTCCTTCTCCCCGCGGTCCCGATCGGGATCGTCCTCGGGGAGTGGGTGCACCATCGCGTGGACGAGCGTCGCTTTCGCATGGCCGTCCTCGTCTTGCTGCTCGCTGCTGCGATCTCGCTGATTCTACGGTATGGTGCGCAACTCCTTTGAAGGCAGAAAGGCGGCGTCATGTACGACATCAAGATCGTCGGCGGCACAATCGTAGATGGGACCGGGACCGAGCGCTTCCAAGGTGACCTCGGCATCAAGGACGGCAAGATCGTAGCCGTCGGGGCCTGTGAAGAAGAAGGGGACCGCACGCTCGACGCCCAAGGCGCCGTTGTGACCCCGGGCTTCGTGGACATCCACACTCACTACGACGGCCAGATCAGTTGGGACGAGGAGCTAGCGCCGTCCTCGATTCACGGCGTGACCACTTGTGCGATGGGCAGTTGCGGCGTCGGGTTCGCGCCCGTACGCCCCGCCGATCACGACAAGTTGGTCGAGCTGATGGAGGGCGTTGAAGACATCCCAGGTACCGCGCTTTCCGAGGGCATCACTTGGAACTGGGAGAGCTACCCCGAGTACATGGACGCGCTCGACCGCATGCCTCACACGATCGACTTTCTCGGGCACGTCCCGCACGACGCACTTCGCGTTTACGTGATGGGAGAGCGCGGGGTGCACGACGAAGCGGCGACGCCCGACGACATCGCGGAGATGCGTCGGTTGCTTCGCATGGCACTCGAGGCCGGCGCGGTCGGGTTCAGCACCGGCCGAAGCGACAATCATCGGAGCGCAGTCGGGGACTGGACGCCTTCCTCGGAAGCGTCTGGAGACGAGCTCGCAGGGATCGCAGAGGCGTTCGTGGGACTCGACCATGGCGTCCTACAGGCGGTAAGCGACTTCAACATCCTCCATGGCGATGATCACTTCGACACAGAGTGGGGCGTTCTAGAGCAGATGCTTCGTGCGGCCGGCGGGCGCCCGATGAGCGTGTCGACGATGCAGCGGGACCATAGCCCCGAGCAGTGGCGATGGATCCTCGACCGCGCCTCCAAGATGACCGAAGCGGGTTTCGATGTTCGCTGTCAGGTCGCGTCGCGCGGGATCGGCGTGATGCTGGGGCTCCAGGCCACGTTCCACCCCTTCATGGGTTTCCCGAGTTACAAGGCGATCAGCCACCTGCCTCTCCCAGAGCGCGTGGCGGCGATGCGCGATCCTGCGCTCCGCGAACGGATGATCCATGAGAAGAGCGATCCCGTTGCGGGTGATGGCAGCATGCTGCCACCTCTCGCCGACTTCTTCCTCTCGAACCTCGAGATGGTGTCGATGCGTCTCTTTAGGCTCGGCGAAGATCCGAACTACGAGCCGCCAGCACAAGAGAGCTTCGGCATGCAAGCGATGAGTCGCAAGGAACCCGTGCTCGGCGTCATCTACGACGCCATGCTCGAGCAAGATGGCGAGGCGCTCTTGTACTTCCCAGTCTACAACTACACGGGGATGAACCTCGATGCGGTCCACGAGATGTTGACCCATCCGAGGGCGCTCCCCGGACTGAGCGATGGCGGTGCACACGTCGGGACGATCTGTGATGCGAGCATGCCAACGTTCCTGCTCACGCATTGGGCGCGCGATCGGAGCCAGGGTCGGATCTCACTCGAGCGTGTCGTGCAGATGCAGGCTCACGATACCGCCCGGTTCATCGGTCTCGCGGATCGCGGAACCATCGCGGTCGGTCAACGGGCCGATCTCAACATCATCGACTTTGACGCACTCAGGCTTCGACCCCCGGTGATGCAAAAGGACCTGCCGGCTGGTGGGCAGCGTTTGATGCAGCACGCCGATGGCTATGTCGCCACCCTAGTCGCTGGTGAAGTCATCGCCAGGGACGGTCGACTCACGGGGACCCGACCAGGGCGCCTCGTTCGGGCAGGCCGCTAGCAGCCTAGGGCGGCTCCG
>JBCCEK010000004.1:0-62392 GCA_039030295.1 Myxococcota bacterium
ACACCGGGTACAGAGTTCGTTCCCTTGGGCTCGAAGCTTGGCCGTATGGGGTTCGTGGCAATCGCTGCAAATGACCCCGGCCTGGTACATCTTGCTCTGAAGGAACGAGCCGTAGACATACACTTCGTCTCGAATCTGGCCATCGTCGAAATAGAGATCTCCGTCGAGCGTGGCCATGCGGTATCGGTTGTGGTAGCCAGCCCGATCGTCGCCGAGGTCCGCGCGTCGAGAGTGACACGGGGCACATGTCTCGAGCTCATCGGTCTCCGGGGGTGTCGTCAGGACAGCGATGTCGCGCCCGGGAACGAAGGACCACTGGCGCGTGTTTGCGTTCGGCAGCTTTGTCTCCAAACCAGCGCCATCGGAAAGCACACCGAGCTTGGCGTCCTTCACGTGGCGGGAACCGGGGCCATGACACGCTTCACAGCCAACGCTGACCTCCGCGTAGGATGTGTCGTAGCGGCGGGTCTCGCGTTCGTACCCCTTGATCAGCCGCGTCGAGTGACAGTCGGCACAGTTGTTGTTCCAATTGTAGAGTAGCCCCGTCCAGTGGAGTGGGTCCCCGGGTGCGATGTACTCTTCGGGCTGCAGGTGAAACCAACGCTGCCCGCCCTCGGGCTTCGGTCGGGTGTCCCAGGCGAAAGCGAAAGCCTGGAGCCGGCCAGGCTCTAGTTCGACGAGGTACTGCTGTAGGGGAGCCGCCCCGAACGTGTAGCGAACAGGAAAGGTGCCCAGCTTCCCGTCGGGGCCAAGCGCAGACACAACGAAACTTTCGCCGCGCTTCTCGAAGCGAGCTTCTTCGTCATAGTACGCAGCCGACGCCCCATCGAAGTCTCCAAGGACGGTCGCCTCGGTGGCGGGCTGCATCGCAAGGTCGTGGTGGGATCCTAGCCAAGCCTCATGCGCTGCCTCGTGACAGGAAGCACAGGTTTCGGTTCCGACGTAGCTGGGCGGGCCGGCTTCGATCGCCGGCGTGGGCTGAGAGGGCTTCGACTCTTTGTTCGAGCATCCAGCATGCGCGACGAGAACCGCGACGCACCCGATCACGCTTGCGGCGCGTGGCATCATGGCCCGCAATATCGCGGAATCGCCGAGAAGGACAACCCGCGCTCGTGTCGCGTGTCGTCGGACGCGTTCGGGAGCGGGGGTCGGGAAAAAGCAGACTGCTCGCTCGCTCTCGGGATATCATCGCGGCATGGCGATCACCACCAGCAGTGCGGTGCGAGGCGTGCGGTTCTTGGTGAGTCTCTTTTTTCGACGAGTGGAGGTGACCGGGACGGACAACGTGCCGCCAACAGGGGGCGGGATCCTGATCGCATGGCATCCCAACGGGCTTGTGGACCCAGCGTTGATCGTCAGTAGTTTCCCGCGGCGCGTGGTCTTTGGGGCGCGCCACGGTCTGTTTCGGTGGCCCCTCGTGGGACAGGTCATGCGGGCACTCGGCACGGTCCCTATCTATCGCGCAGTCGACCTCAAGAACGCGGACGACGAGGCGCGGCGTGCCGCCAATCGCAAGAGCTTGGATGCGCTCGCGCAGGCGATCTGCGACGGTGGTTTCGCGGCGCTGTTTCCCGAGGGCGTGAGCCACGACGAGCCTTTCTTACAAGAACTCAAAACGGGAGCGGCTCGCCTCTACTACCGTGCCAAGCAGCTCCGTCACGAAACGGGGGAACCGCCCGTCATCATTCCCGTAGGGCTTCACTACGATGACAAGACGTCATTTCGTTCCGACGCGTTAGTGGAGTTTCATCGACCGCTGGCGCTGCCTCGGGAACTCGACACACCCATTCCGGACTTGGACGACGAACTGCTTCGGGAGCGAAGCGCTGCGCTAACCACGCATCTCGAGCCGATTCTTCAGGAAGTGACTCATGCAACGGAGAGCTGGGAGCTCAACCGACTGATGGGGCGGGTTCGATCGTTGATGCGGGCCGAGCGTGCCAAGCGCGCCGGCGCCAACCTGAAAGCCGCGGACATGACCGAGCGTGCACTCGGGATGGCCCGTGTGTGGAGAGCCTACCAGGCACGTTCGCTCACGGACCCTGGGATGGTTCAGCAGTTGCTCGGGCGAGTGGCGGCGTACGACGAAGCGCTCCGAGAGGTGAAGCTCGACGACAACGATCTCGACAAACCCCCTGCGATCGAGTCGAAGTGGCTCCCGCTCATTCTCGCCTTGCAGGCCGCGGTCGTGTTCCTGGTCTTCCCACCCGTGCTCGTCCTCGGGTCGTTGATCAACGCAGGGCCCTACTTCCTCTCGAACGCCATCGCCAAGCTCGCAGCCAAGCAGTACAAGGACACAGCCACGATCAAACTGATCGCAGGGCTCGTTCTGTTCCCGACGGCGTGGCTGCTTGCGGCTTTGCTGGTGGGGCTCGGCACGATCGAGATCCACGACTCGTTCCCGGGTATCCCCCGTGCACCGTGGGCCGCAGGCCTCACGACGTTCTTGATCGGCGCCTTCGGTGGTGCCCTCGCCTTGGTTTATCTCGAGTTGGTCCAGCGCACATGGAACTCGATCAAGATCCGCGCGAAACGTAAATGGGGCCCGACCATCATCGCGCGCCTCTCGGAGGAACGGAGCGCGCTGTTCGATGCGTTGCAGTCAATGAGCGAAGGCCTGGATCTACCCGGGCGAGTCCGAGACGACGGGCGCATCAGCGCGACGCCGGGCTTCAGCCTGGACACGGACGACGTGCCTTAGGCCGCCTCTCCCCCCTTCAGAGACATCAAAAACGAGTCCTAGGGCGTTCTTGCAGCCCGAAACTGCTGGTATTCCGGCTTGATCCGAAAGTAAAGTGAATTTACTTTAGGGGCCATGACGACGACGACCGTCGGGTCCGGCCGAACACGCCGAGGCCACGCGACCCATGACCGGCTGCTCAACGCAGCGCGGGCAGAGTTGATCGAGAACGAGGGTCAGATGGAGCTTGCGGCCGTCGCGCGGCGGGCAGGGGTCTCGCCCGGGCTTCCGTACCGGTACTTCGAATCGAAGAGCGCGTTGCTGGTCGCGGTGGTCGAAGGGTTCTTCGACTCGCTCGACGAGGTCGTCTATCGACCGGTGTTCGCGGAAGTCTCGGACGACTGGTGGGAGCGCGAGAAGGTGCGAATCGAGAAGATGGTCGAGTTCTTCTACGATGAACCGCTCGGCCCATACGTCGCAACCCAGCTCGCAGGGGACGCTGCCGTTGCTGCCACAAAGACGCGGCGCGCGACGCAGCGTGTACGAGGAGCGACCGCCAACGTGGAAACCGGAAAGCGGTTGGGACGTGTCCCGGCGTTCATCGATGCAGAGCTCTCAGGTGCTTGCCTCATGGGAGGCGTGGAGCAAGCCATCCACCTCGCGCTGACGCACAGTCCGAAGATCGCTCGTGCTCGCGTCGTGGAACAGCTTCAAGCGTTTATGCGCAATGTCTTGCAGATCGAGGAGTAGGCCATGAAACAAGAGAAGGCGATCGAGCTGATTTCAGAATGCCTGGAGCTGATCGGCAAAGACGAGCCGTTCATGACGAATGACGAGATGAAGGTTCCCGTGAGGGAGTACCTAGACGAGCGCATGTTCGACGAGGAACGGGCCCAGCTGCTTCGCAGCTCAATGAACATCGTCGCCCACGGGAGCCAAGTGTCGAAGCCCGGGGACTTCATCACGCGCGACGTCCTTGGGACGCCGGTCCTGCTGGCGCGACAGAAGGACGGCACTCTCAAGGCGTTCGTCAACGTCTGCAGGCACCGCGGCGCAACGGTAGAGACGCGATCGCACGGGAACTGCCGGCGTTTCGTCTGTCCGTACCATGCGTGGACCTATCGGACCGACGGGGCTCTGGCTGCGGTTCGACACGAAGACGGGTTTCCGACGCTCGACGTCGCGAACACGCACTTGGTGGAGCTTCAATGCTACGAGGCCGCAGGTCTCGTATGGGTGTGCCCCGACCCTCAGGCACCAACTTGGTCACCCGACGAGGGTACCAGGACGCTGATCGCCGAGCTCGAGGGGCTTGGGTGCGGCTCGTCGGTCGTGTTCGCGTCGGACGATCGTGTCTGGCACGCAAACTGGAAGCTCATCGCCGACGGGGGTCTCGAGTCTTACCACTTCAAGATCTTGCATCGCAACACCATCGCCGACTTCTTCACCGACAATATCTCCACGTTTGAGTTCCTTGGCGATCACATCCGCACCGTTCTCCCTCAGCGCTCGATCGTCGAGCTTCGAGAACAACCCGAGTCCACGTGGGACATCCGCAAGCACACGCATGTCGTGTACTTCGTCGCGCCGAATGCGACGATTCTGATTCAAGAAGGGCACTACGAGCTGATCTTGACGACGCCGTTGTCGGTCGGCCAAACACGGATCGAGGTGCTGACTGTGGTACCCGCGCCGCGTGAGTCCGGCTTCAGCGACCGCGCGACGCAGTTCTGGACCGCCAATCATGATTTCACCAGGAAGACCCTATACGAAGACTTCGAGGTCGGCGAGCAGATCCAGCGAGGGATGCACACAGGCGCGAACGAGTTCTTTCGCTTTGCGCGCTTCGAGGGAGCTCTCACGCAATGGCATGAGCGGCTGGCCAACCGGCTCGGGCGTTAGGGCGCGAGACACATCGGTCCTCGGAGCGCGAAACTCCGATGCGGGTTCCGCGGTGCGAGGGGCGCCTTGAACCTAGGGGCGGAGGGGCGATTTGGGTTTTCGCGGTGCGGCCGGTAAATGCTTGGAAATGAAGGGTTTTTGGGGGGCTAGCGTGACCCCGGGTTCCAGGGGATGTCGGGGATGGCGTCTTGGTGGTTGGCGTAGCGTGCGAGGGTGAAGAGGAGGTCGCTCAGGCGGTTGAGGTAGCGCGAGACTTCGCCGCGCACGGGCTCTTCGGCACTGAGGGATACGACGGCGCGTTCGGCACGGCGGGCGACGCATCTTGCGACATGAAGGCGAGCGGCGTTCTCGCCTCCGCCCGGGAGTACGAACGAGGTGAGGGGCGGTGGGCCCTCTTCGAATCGGTCGATGGCTCGCTCGAGTACCTCGACTTGGCTCTCGTCGATCATCGGGAGTCCGCCTTTGTCGCTCCGGCCCGGTGCCGAACCGAGCTCGGCACCGACTTCGAAGAGCTCGGTCTGGATCTGGTTGAGCAAGGCGTCGATCTCGCGATCGGCGATGGGAACGCGTACCCATCCGAGCGTGCTGTTGAGCTCGTCGACCTCACCGTAAGCGGTGACGCGCAGGGAGGCTTTCGAAACCCGCGTACCTCCGAACAGCCCAGTGTCTCCGGCGTCGCCGGTCTTCGTGTAGATCTTCATCGGTTGTTGACCTCCGCGGCCGAGAATCGGTCGCCTACCTTCACGCTGCGCCCCGAAATGAACGCCTGTGCATCAAGCCTCTTGCGCCCACTCTCCTGGAGCTCTTGAAGCTCGATCGTCCCCTCCGAACAGGCGACCAGGACCCCTTCGGGGTCGAGCGCGATGACCTCACCCGGCACTGCGGGTGCGGGGTCGAGGGTCGAGGGCTGCGCGCGGTAGACCTTGATTCGACGACCGTCGAGCTCGGCGTACGCGCCCGGCCATGGGTTCATTCCCCGTATCTGATTGTGGACATCGTTCGCGGTCCGGTTCCAGTCGATCCGCCCGTGGGTCTTGTCGAGCAAGGGCGCCATCGTGGCCGCGTCGTTGTTCTGAGGCACGGGCTCAAGCTGCCCGGCGACATGCTCTCGGAGCTTACGCGCCAGAAGGTCGGCGCCGAGCGCAGACAGACGCTCGCTGAGCGAGGCCGCATCGTCATCGCGTTCTATGGGTGTGGTGGCGGTGGCAAGGATCGGGCCCGTATCCATGCCTTCGTCCATCTGCATGAGTGTGACACCCGTCTCAGTGTCGCCATGCACGATCGCCCACTGGATGGGAGCGGCGCCGCGCCAACGTGGGAGGAGCGACGCATGTACGTTCACGCAACCCATCCGCGGCGCTTCGAGGACCGCGAGCGGGAGAATCCGCCCATAGGCAACGACGACGCCGACGTCCGCCCCGAGCGATCGCAACCGATCGGCAAACTCAGGCGTTCGGACTCTGGTCGGTTGCCAGACGTCGAGCCCGAGTTCAAGAGCCCGTTGCTTCACGGCAGGCGCTCTCACGGACAACCCTCGGCCGGCGGGCCTGTCGGGCTGCGACACGACAGCAGCGACCTCGCTTATCCGGTGCAACGCATCGAGACACGGCACCGCGAAGTCGGGGCTACCGAAGAAGACCGTCCGCACGTGAGGCTCACTGAGCCGCGTCGGCCGATGCAGCGCGCTTGGTCATCGTCCGGTGCACGAGACGCTTTCGGAGAACGCTCAGGCGATCGATCATGAGCTTGCCTTCGAGATGATCGTTCTCGTGCTGAATCGCGATCGCCAACAGGCCGTCGGCTTCGAGTTCGAAAGGCTTGCCTTCGCGATCGAGCGCTCGGACCCTGACGCGCTCGGCACGGTCGATCTCTTCGCGGACGCCCGGGAATGACAAGCAGCCCTCACTAAACGTCGTCTCACCCTCGGTCTCGACAATCTCCGGGTTGATGAACACCCTGAGGTCACTCGGCTCGTCGTCCTCGGTGGCGACATCGACGATGAAGAGCCGTTTGGACACGCCGATCTGCGGGGCGGCCAGCCCTACTCCTGGCGCGGCGTACATGGTCTCGGCCATGTCCTCGATGAGCGTCTGCAACTCCTCATCGAACTCGGTAACCTCTTGGCCCGGGTTGCGAAGACGCTTGTCTGGGTAAGCGAGAATCGGTCGAATCACCTTCTTTTTCTAGCGCCGGGTGGGCGCGGTGGCAACGTCCACGGCGAGTTGACACGAGGACGTCGGTAGAACATGTTCTATTTTCACACACCGCACGGTGTGCGAGGGAGCGCCGATGCCCGAATGGGACCAAAGTGTTGATTGGCTAGTCATGGGAAGCGGCGCCTCCGGGTTGTCGGGCGCCATCCGGGCACACGACCTCGGCCTAGACGTCTTGATCGCGGAGAAGAGCGATCTGTTCGGCGGGAACACGGCCATGTCCGGCGGGGTCTGCTGGGTGGCCAACAACCCCGGAATGGCTGCCGAGGGCATCGAGGACTCCGACGAAGATGGCTTCACCTACTTGAAGCACATCACTCGCGGTGAAGTCCCGGACGATCGGCTGCGACTCTACGTTCGCGAAAGCAAACGGGTGCTCGCATACTTGCATGACCACACGCACGTTCGATATGTGCCGCTCGCCAAGTACACCGACTACTACCCCGAAGCGCCAGGCGGAAGGCCTGGTGGCCGCTCGATGGACCCCCTACCCTTCGACGGATCGCGGCTCCGCGAACACCTCATTCAACTGCGTCGGCCGCACCCTCAATCGCAGATCCTCGGCAAGTTCGGGATCACGGCCAAAGAAGCGCACTCGGCCATCGGCGTCGGGTTCCGGACGATGCTCTTCATGGCGTGGCAGATGTTTCTGTACCTTCTGCGCTACGGTAAACGCAAACGCTGGGGCCGAGATACCAAGCTTTGCGCGGGCAACTCCCTGGTGGGCCGACTGCTGCTTTCCGTCAAGGAACGCAACATCCCAGCTTGGCTCAACACCGAGGTGAGCGAACTGGTCTTCGAGGGCGACCGCGTGGCTGGGGTGGTCCTGAACAAAGATGGCGAGACTCTGCGTGTCCAAGCCCGACGCGGAGTGCTCATCGCTGCGGGTGGCTTCTCACGCAACCTCGAGATGCGACGAAGGTACCAACGGCTCCCCATCGAGACCGATTGGACCGCCGGAAGCCCATCCAACACGGGCGACGGGATTCAACTCGGAGAGAAGGCTGGCGGCACACTCGACCTGATGGACGAAGCATGGTGGACCCCCGTTTCGCTAGTGCCGAAGTCGCCCTTCTCATGGGTGATGGTCGTCGAGAAGAGCCTCCCTCACGGCCTGTTCGTCAACCAAGAGGGCTGCCGCTTCACGAACGAGGCCGCTCCCTACATCGACGTGGTGCATGGCATGTACGAGGACGTGGCGCGCACCAACACGGACGACCCCAGGTGGTACCACGTATTCGATGCGACCTATCGGCGCTCTTCGATCGCTGGCCCTGTCGGCCCGGGCAAGGTGATGCCCGACAAACAGCTGCCACGACGCTACAAGAACGGCAATTATCTCTTCCGAGCCTCGTCGCTCGAAGAGCTCGCTTCGCAGATCGACGTTCCCGCGGATTCGCTTCGACACACCATCGATCGCTTCAACGAGTACGCGGTCCGCGGCGAAGACCCCGACTTCAATCGCGGTTGGAGTTCGCAAGACCGCTACTATGGCGACCCACGCGTCAAACCCAACTGCGCGCTCGGCCCAGTCGAGACTGGGCCGTTCTACGCAGTACGGATCTATCCGGGCGACCTCGGCACCAAAGGGGGTCTCAGGACCGACGACCAGAGCCGCGTCCTCAACGCCGAAGGCAAGTGGATCCCAGGGTTGTATGCCGCGGGCAACTCCACCGCCTCGATCATGGGTCGAACCTACCCGGGTGCTGGCGGTACGATCGGGCCGGCCCTGATGTTCGGGTTTCTTGCGGCGGAGGCAGCAGCGGCAGACTCGACTGGCGCCCATGAGATGGAAGCCGCCGAATGAGTGGCAGGGATTGGCGCTCGTTCGGGCGCTTCCACACGAAGCTCTATCGACTGCTCGGCGGCCGCTTCGTCGGTAGCTTGGGTGGCGGGCGCAAGGTTCTGCTACTCACGACGACGGGACGGAAGAGCGGCCTTGCTCGAACGTTACCGTTGATCTTCATGGACCACGAAGGCGCCTATATCGTGTATGCATCGAACGGCGGCCAGGAGTCCCCGCCTGCCTGGTGGCTCAATCTCCGTGCCAACCCCGAGGCGTCGGTCCAGATCGGAACGAGATCGGAGCCCGTCGTGGCAAGGGCCCTCAGCCAGGCCGAGTATGGTTCGGTATGGCCGAAGGCGGCGGCGTACAACAGCCATTGGCGAGGCTACCAGCAGAGCGTCGAGCGCGAGATCCCGCTCATCGCACTCGAACCACGCCCATAAGTTCGGTACCGGGGCGCTAGAGGGGATCGATGTCGAGCGAGGCTCTGGCTGGTGCGACCCCATCTTCGATCCTCGCAGCCAGCCCTGCGGCGACCGCGCGCAGGTTCTTTCGGACGGGCGACTTGAGAAGGACACGATAGTGGTAGCGGCCGCGCAAGCGAGCGAGAGGCGCAGGTGCCGGCCCGAGGACCTGCACCACCCCGTCGCGGGCGGCCTCATGTCGCTTGGCGACTTCAGCCAGGTGCGTGGCGGCGGCGCGTGCCTCCGATTCGGCTCCGGCGTGGACACGGACGGTCACGAGTCGGGCGAACGGTGGATAGCCAACCTGTTCCCGAGATGCGACCTCAGACGCAAAGAACGACTCGTAGTCGTGCCGCGCCGCGTACTGGATGGCAGGATGCTCCGGCTGGTAGGTCTGCAAGACGACTTTACCGGGCGTCTCGGCGCGCCCCGCCCTTCCCGCCACCTGAGCCAACAACTGAAACGTTCGCTCCGAGGCGCGGAAGTCAGGAAAGGCGAGGCTTTGGTCGGCCGACACCACACCGACGAGGGTGACGCGCGCGATGTCGTGCCCTTTGGTGACCATCTGCGTGCCCACGAGAACGTCGACGTCCCCGCGCCGAAGCCGATCGAGAACTTCCTCGACCCCGATACCGGTCGCAGTGTCCCGATCGAGGCGGGCGACGCGTGCGGCTGGAAAACTCTCGACGATCGCCGCCTCGAGTTGCTCCGTCCCAAGCCCTAGACGTGCATGCTCGAGCCCTCCACAAGACTTGCACGGCGCGCCGACGTGCTGCCGGAAGTCGCAGTAGTGACAACGCAACGCGCGCTGGCTTCGATGCTCGGTCAACGCGACGCTGCATGCAGGACACTCGGCCACCGAACCGCAAGCAAGACAACGAACACTCGGAGAGAAGCCGCGACGATTCAAGAAGAGGATCGCTTGATACCCCGCCTCGAGGCAGTCCCCGATCGCCGAATGTAGCGGACCGGACAACAGACGGTGACCGGTCGGCCCCTGCCGATGTCGCCGCAAGTCGACCACCTCGACCTCTGGGAGCTTCTGGCCGGTGGCGCGCCGTGGAAGAGAAAGCAGCCGAAGCCCGCCATCGAGTGCTCGCTGATAGGTCTCGACGGCCGGCGTGGCGCTGCCGAGCACACACGTTGCACCGGCGTAGTGCGCGCGCAGCAGCGCCATGTCCCGTGCTTGGTACCGAAACCCATCATCTTGTTTGAAGGACGGGTCGTGCTCCTCGTCGACGACGATCATGCCGAGGTCGGCGACGGGGGCAAACAACGCCGAGCGTGCACCCACCGCAATCCGCACGCGACCCGATCGAAGAGACTGCCAGGCGTCGTCCCGCTGCCTGGCGGTGAGGGCGCTGTGGAGAACCGCGATCTCGTCGCCGAACCGAGCCCGGAACCGCCCGACGAGCTGAGGGGTGAGTGCGATCTCAGGAACCAGGAGGATCGCACTGCGTTGGAGTCGACGCACTTCGTCGATCGTCCGAAGGTAGACCTCCGTCTTGCCCGATCCGGTGACACCGTGAAGCAGGAACGCGCCCGCGTCTCGCTCCCGCACCGCCTTCGTGATCGCGTCGATCGCAAGCTGCTGCTCGGCCGTGGGCGTTGGGGGCTCGTCGCGGGACACTTGGCTCAAGAAGAACGGGTCGCGGTGGGCGTCCACCTCCTCGACGGAAAGGAGACCGCGCTGCTCGAGCCCGCGAACGACTGCGCGTGGGTCCGAGACCAACTTGCGAACCTCGTCCAGCATGAGCGAGGGCCGTTCGTTGAACGCGTCGAGGACGCGAAGCTGGCGTGCTCCGAACCGCGTTTCGGGACGTTCAAGGGAAGTGCGCGAGATCTTCCATGTCTTCGGGCGGGCGACCCGTTGGCCGGGAAGGTTCTCCTCGGGGGCGAGAAACCCATCTTTGCGCAGCCGTTTCATCGCGCCCGAAGGAAGTGCTGGAGCGGCCGCGCGAAGGACCTCTCCGAGCGGGTGCATGTAGTACTTCGCGGCTTGCTCGAGGAAGTGGAAGAGCTCCCGCGTGAAGACCGGCTCGTCCTCGAGGAGACCGGCAACGGGAAGTGCACGCTTGACGTCGGCTGGGAGCTCGCTTCTGAAGCGGACGACGAAGCCCGACAGCTTGCGACCACTGAATGGCACCGCGACCCGGCACCCCGGCGCCAAGTGCGCGCCAAGCGAGTCGGGAACGCGGTATGTGAAGGAGCGGCGGAGAGGAACCGGCAGTGCGACCTCGGCAAACGCGCGCGCGTTCGTCGCCACCGGCGGGACGACCGTTGGGCTACTTGGATTCGCGGGCAACGAGCGTTCCATCGGCCCGAAACTTGCCGCGCCGCCTTTCCGGGTCGCGGGAGTAGATGGGAAAAGAGAGATCGTCCCGTTCGCCAGCCTGAAGTCGATGCAGGCCCGCGACCGCGATCATAGCCGCGTTGTCGGTGCATGAGACCGGGGGTGGCACATACAACTCGATTCCGGCAGCCTCGCACGCCTCCTTCGCGCGCGCGCGAAGGCCGCGGTTCGCTGCGACGCCGCCCGTGATCACCAGCTGGTTGAGGCCCTCTCGCTCGCACGCCAGCACGGACTTTCGAACGAGGCTCTCGACGATGACCCCTTGGAAAGAAGCACAGATATCGGCCAGGCGTCCTTCGTCTTCGGGGACTCCTTCCTGCTGCACATGGCGAGCGAGGGCGGTCTTCAAGCCCGAGAAGCTGAACTCGAGTGTCTTCTTGGACGCCATCGGCATCGGAAAGTGCACCGCCTTCGGGTCGCCCTTGGCCGATAGCTTGTCGATTACCGGCCCTCCCGGATACCCGAGACCGAGAATCTTCGCAGCCTTATCGAACGCCTCGCCCGCAGCGTCGTCGCGGGTCTGAGCAAGGAGCGCGATCTGCGCGAACCCCTCGACGCGGTAGAGCGCGGAGTGCCCGCCACTGACGAGAAGAGCGACATAAGGCATCTCGGGAACCGGATCGGCCTCGCGATCGGGGCGTTGCAGATAAACCGCGAACAGATGGCCGTCGAGATGGTTCACGCCGACGAGGGGCTTGTCGAGACTCCACGCGAGCGCTTTCGCAACTTGCACACCGACTAGGAGAGACCCGACGAGACCCGGACCTTGGGTGACCGCGATGGCGTCGATCGCGTCGAGGCCGCCCGGGACCGAGCCGAGCGCTTCCCGAACCACAGGGACCACCGCCTGCATGTGGGCGCGCGAGGCAAGCTCCGGAACGATCCCACCGTATGGACCGTGAGTCGCGATCTGACTTGCCACGACGTCGGCTAGCACCTGGCCATGTTCATCGACGATGGACGCAGCGGTCTCGTCGCACGAACTCTCAATGCCGAGAACGCGCATCAGAGAGCCTCCCTGTCGAGCGAAAAGAAGCCGTAGAAGTCGCAATCGCCAGCCTCGAGTTCAGCACAGTCGTTCGGATCACAAATGGTGAGGCCGGAGCCTGCCACCACGCGCACTTCGATCGAACCTCCACGTATCAGGGACATAAACACCATCGCGTCTCTTCCAGCGAGCGGTCCACTCTCAGGACGGGCGACGAACATGTAGTTGCGGAGCCTCCCGCGGCCGGGGATTTCGTACAGCCCCAACTGGTCGTGCGCCAATGGTGGGATGGGCAGCAACGGAGTGTCCTCGAAGGTCGCGGCACAAGCCTCACCGCGTGTCGAGATCGTGCCTGGGTCGTCGAAGGCACTGAACGGATCGAAGCGGAGGTCGAGCGACGTCCCGAAAGGAAAGCCGCGCCGAATGAACGAGCAGTCCACGCCGTCCGGGCACACCTCGGGGTCGTTGACGCCGGCGACCGCACCTGTGTAGATCTCGTCGTCGCCGGTGTTGAACTCACTCAGGGAGTCGCACCCGAGCACGGCGAGAACAACCCACAAGAACACACCAACCCGCATGCGGCGAATCATAGAGGAAGCCCGCGGCAGGGGCCATCAGCCCGTCAGTGACTCGACCCTCGAGGCCCTAAATGCTAGCCCGCAGCGTCTTGCTGGCCGACAGCCAACGGCGATAACCCGGGGCGTCACCCGCTTGTGCCGCCAGCGAAGCGGCGTCCTCGTAACGGAGTTGGGCGTCTCGGGCGCGACCTGCCAGCTCGTCGATCGACCCCAGCATTCCAACGGCTCGCGCCACGACGCTGAGTGAACCTCGACGACGGCCGTGCTCCTCGACTCGCGACAGCTCGCGAGCCGCGCCTTCGTGCTCCCCCGCGGCGGTCAGGGCATCAGCGAGCTCAAGTGTCGTCCGAGTGATCACGTCGGCCGGAGCCCCTGTCTCTCCAAAGAGCTCGAGTGCCCTTCGGTACGCGTTGGCCGCGTGTTGAGGGTCCCCCTCCATGCGACGGATCCGTCCGATCGCAACCTGGAGGTGCGACTCGATCTCCGGCTCGACCCCGGCCACCAACTCGAGCGCCTGGCCGAACTGTCGCATCGCGTCGCGTGGCCGATCACGGCGCGCGGCGATGCGTCCGAGCGCCAGCAGCATGCGCGCGCGGTCGGGACTTCGAGGGTCGGTGAGGTCGAGCGCCTCGCGCAAAACCCCGTCCGCGCCCGCCGGGTCCCCACCCCGAGACATCGCCTCGCCAAGCTTGCGGCTGAACGTGGAGATCGCGCGATCGAGGACCGTGTCACCACTCTCGAGGGTTTCTCTTCGGGCGAGCTCGAGGGCGCGTCGGTACTGCGCGACCGCACCGAGATGGTCACCGCGCACCATAGCCGCGTCTCCGGTTCGTTCGAGAACGACCAGGCTCGTGACGGCTTCGACGCCGCGGAAAGCATGGAGGGCTCGAACTTCTTCGGGAGCACGAAGTTCGCTCAGGACACCGTAGGCCGCGCGGTGCAGGTCTCGGCGCGCTTCGGCGGGAATCGAGGCCTCGACGAGCTCGGCGATGAAGGGATGAACGATGCTGCCCCGAGACCCGTTGAGTTGGATGATCGAGTTGCCGGCCAACTCGTCGAGACCCTCGAGCTGGTCGTCTCCAGAGACTTCACGAAGCGCATCGAGATCACAGGTGCGGCCAAGCACCGCCGCGGCCTGAAGCAAGCGCTGGGCATCGACGTCGAGACGCTCGATCCGCTGGAGTACGGCATCCGCAAGCCGTGGCGGAGGTCCGTCATCAGGCGAGACGCCAAGCGCCTCGAGCTGCTCGAGGTGCAAAGGGAGCACTCTCCCGATCGCATCGGTGAGCCGGTGAAGGCCGGACACGAGTCGGAGCTGAAAGGAGCCCGCCAAGAACCGCTGCGCGTCTTCGGAGCTCAGCCCGTCGAGCCTGACGAGTTCGTTGGCATGCACACCCCGATCGTCGTCCCCGGCGGTGACCAGCAAGACCGGCTCGTTCCCTAAGACTCGAGCCAACTCGACGACGGTACGTTGCGTCAGGCCATCGCAATAGGGGAGATCATCCACGATCAGCATCACGCGCCCGCTGACCGCACGCCCACGCGCCCGCCGCACCGCACAAGCAAGCGCCTCGGCTACAGCACCGGTGCGAGAGCGCCCATCGCCACCGAAGAGCCCGGCGGGGTTGATGACCTCCTGTACCCCAGCGCCGGCGAGAGCAGACCCGAGTTCTTCGCCACGGTCAGCCATCCGCTTCAACTCTGAATCGTCGACCTCGAGGAGCTCGGCGAGGATGGTGCGTACTGCGGTGTAGGGAACGGGCGCGCCGGTGGGGTGAGCACCCGCGCCGACCACCAGGTCGCCTTCGGCAGCCGCGATCTCGGCGATCTCGGTCAGGAAGCGCGTCTTGCCGACCCCTGATTCTCCCCACACGTGAACCCAGTGACTCCCTTGGGACGCCGCGTGTCGCGCCTCCTTCAGTACCTGGAACTCGGCCTCGCGACCGATGAAATCTCGTTGTGACCCGAGCGGGGGGTAAAACGACGGTCGCAGCGAGTGGTGGCTTGCGTAGGAGGGACGAGCGCTGCCGAGGCGGGCTCCGCACTCGCCACAGAAGTTCTGGGAGAGCGTGACCTGCGCCCCACAGTTGGGACACGGGATGATCGAGGCCCGTTGGACACGCAGCTCTTCGAGAGCTTCGCGAAGGGCTTGCTGCATGTCTCGAGCCGTCTGATAGCGATCGTCGGCGTTCTTGGCGAGCGCTTTCATGGTGACTGCGGCGAGTCGATCCGGGATGTTGCGATTCGGGCTGGCGAGCCGAGGATCAGGCACCGGGTCGTTCAGGTGCCGAAGCACGACACGCGTCGGGGTGTCGTCAATGAACGGAAGGTGTCCTACCATCAACTCGAAGAGCACGACGCCGAGGGCGTAGATGTCGCCGCGACCGTCGACATCATCCCCTCGTCCCTGCTCTGGTGACATGTAGTCCGGCGTACCGCAGACGAGGCCGGGCTTGGTGATCGAGCTCTCACCACCGACGATCGTCGCCAAGCCGAAGTCGACGACCTTCACCAGATCGTCGCCGGATCGAAGTGGCCGAAGGATGATATTCTCGGGCTTTAGATCGCGATGCACGATCCCAAGCTCGTGTGCCTCCCCAAGTGCATCGAGGCTGTTGACCAGGATGTTGCAGATGCGATCCGGCGCGAGCGGCCCTTCCTCATGCATGATGAGGGCGAGGTCCTTGCCGCTCAGAAACTCCATCGCGAGATAGAGGATGCCGTCATCGGTTCGGCCGAAGTCGATGATACTGACGCTGTTTGGGTGGTTGAGGCGACTCGAGGCCCGAGCTTCTTGGTAGAAGCGAGCCACGGTCTGCTCGTCCCCCAAGAGATGGGGGTGGATCACCTTGACGGCGACCGTACGACCGAGCGTCGATTGCTCAGCCTTGTAGACACGCCCCATCCCTCCGACGCCGACGACTTCCTGCAGAAGATAGGTGCCCCCGACGATTCGACCGATCAACGGATCGGCGCCGCCGGCGCCCCCGCCTTCGTCAGACGGCGCCCCGCAGGCCGAGCAAAACCGGGCGTCGTCTTCGATGGCAGCGCCGCAGTGAAGGCAAAGGTGCACCTATGCAGCATATCCCACCGCATGCAGGGCTCAAACTCGACAGGGCTTCGCTGAACACCTGGGAAGTGGCTAGCGAGCTTCTTCGTCCATGCGACGCATGGCCTCGAGGAGGAGGTGATGCGTCGGGACACCAATGCGATCATCGACGGGGCCGGTTCCCGGGTCGAGTTCAAACTCACCCACCGTCAAACGCAGAATCGCGTAGATCGCCTCCGCACCGGTGAGATCTCCGAAGATGGCGTCGTGGATCGAGCCTTCCTGGAACATCATCTCGCCTTTGAGCGTTCCGCTGACGACGCGAAGGCTCCCGCTCTTTCGACCGTTGGCGAGGATCTGAATGACGTCGGGCAACCCCATCTCCTGGAGCGACCCGGAGATACCCCTAGGTCCTGACTTCTGGCTACGGGCCGCCTCGACGATCCGGCCCGCCTTGGCCGCGACGACCGCCGCCGATGCGGGCTTGACGACGTAGTCCGCGGCGCCGAGCTGGAGCCCACGGTTCACCGAAGCCTGATCGCGGCGCGCCGTCAGGAACATGACGGGCACTTGCGTGTGACCTCGTTGGCGGATCTTGTGCAAGAGGTCGAAGCCGCTCTCGGCCCCGACGGCGACCTCACTGACGATGACATCGAACGTCTCGGCATCGATCCGTCGGAGCGCACCCTCGACGTCCCGCTCGATCGTGACCTCGTAACCCTGCTCGGCGAATCGGACTTCGAGGACGGAAGTTTCCTCGGGGTCAGGGTCGACGATGAGCACTCGATGACTACTCGCGAGGATCTGCCGCTTGAGGCCGTCATCCAGAACGACGTGGCGGAGCCAGTCGACGACCGATGGATCGAACGTAGACCCCTTGCTGCGATCGAGCATGTCGCATGCGTCCTCGGCGGCGAGGCGCCGGCCGGCCGCGTTGGTCTCGGTCTGCGTGAGGTCCACGTAACTCTCGGCCACCGCCAGAATGCGGGCACCCAAGGGAATCTGCTTCCCGCTCAACCGCTCGGGAAAGCCGGAGCCGTCGAAGCACTCGTAGCGGTGCCGCAGGGCACTGACCGCGGTGTCGGGCAAGTTGGCCGACTCGAGGAGTCGTAGTGGCGCGGTGTAGACACGGCGAGCGAGCTCGCGCTTGGCCGTCGATTCGGCGGCATCGAAAGGTGTGACGTGCGACTCCGTGGGCACGCCCACATCGTGGAGGTAGGCCGCTGCCAGGATGCCTTGAACTTCGGGTTTGGTGAGCTGAATCCGCTCGGCGAGTTGCTCGCAAAGGCGCGCGACACGCGTGGAGTGCCCCCCGCGGTCACGCTTGAGCTGTTCGACCAACGTGACCAGCACGTTGAGTGTCTCGAGGTAGGCTTCCGGCGCAACCGCGAGTGCTCCCGGCTCCGCAGGGGCGTTCAACGCCTCCATCATCGCCGCACCTGCAGCAATTCGAGGATGTGTTTCCGGTGGTTCCGGTTCGAGGGACTCGGGATCGGGCACCGGGTCGGGATCGGGTACTGGATCATTGGCGGGCACCTGGCTGACGCGAGCCACGCCGGTCCGCTGAATGAGAAGCCCGTCTTCCTCTTCGAAGACTTGGCCCCATCCCGGAACGGGATCGGACTCGCGCTTGGGCTCGACGACCCGGGACGAGGCTCCACTCAAGAGCATCTCGAACGGTCGGTTGTCTTGGTCGTAGTGCTTCGAGATGAGCGCGCGAATCGCCGCCTCACGGGCGACGTAGATCCGCACGTCACGGGCCCCGGTGGTGAACAGCATCTGCTGGCGTACGTCGTCGTCCGTCACGTCGGCGGCGACCACAGAGAGCGTTCGGGAACGCGTGTCGAACAAGATCGGAAACGCCGTCAGCCGTTTCGCGAGCTTCCGAGGGACCTTCCGTAGCAGCGATGAATCGATCCCGGCCTTAGAGAGCTTCTCGGACCCGACGAACCGGGTCTGATACAGGTTCGCGATGAACTTCAGAAGCGGCGCTTCCTCGATGTAGCCGAGTTGAAGCATCGCTTCCTCGGCCGTCGACTGAGTCCGCTGGGCGTGGATCAGGACCTCGTCGTACCGCTCGGGCGGAATCCTGCCGTCGACCACGAGGCGATCAAGAATCGCCACCCCGCGGATTCGCGCAGTTTGTTCATGTTGAGCCCCCCGACCCATCGTCTCCCACAGTCTAGCGGACGAAAATCGCCGGTGCCGCACTTCCGAGGGGGCTGTGCGAAATAGACAACAATCTGGGGCCTGCTAGAGTCTGCCCCCGTGAGGTGGCGGGCGCGAACATGGCTCCTCGTGGCCCTTGTGACGATGGGTCCCGCCGCCTTCAGTGGCTGCGCCACCACAGGGACGCTCGAAAACAGCGTCTACAAGAGCCCCGAGACCACCTACCAAGTCGGCCCGCTCGGGCCAGGCTGGACTCGGCTCGCGGTCAACGACCAAAACGACCTGGCCTTCCACAACGCGAGCAAAGAAGCCGTCATGCATGTGGATTCGCGCTGCGACCCGTCACTCGACATCCCTCTGACCGCACTCCGCGCCCACCTGATGATCGGGTTCACCGACCGGAACGTGATCTCGGAGCAGACCGTACCGATGGACGCTCGTGAAGCGCTTCGCACGCACTTCACTGCGAAGCTCGATGGCGTCGAACGCGAGATCGTCATGCAGATCCTCAAGAAGGATGGCTGCGTCTACGACTTCGCGCTGATCACGCCTCCGGGTCCACCCTTCGAAGACGCGGTTGATGATTTCGACGCATTCGTCGACGGCTTCAATACGATCTCGGAAAAGTCATGAGCTCCGTTCGTCCTTCCGTTGGACCAAGGACGCTGACGGCGTGGATCGACCACCAGATTCGTAGGCTGCGGTACTTCGTCGAAGAGATAGGTGATGCGACCTTGCTGGCGGGGCGGACGTTCAGAACCCTGTTCACGACTCGCTTCGACACCCAAGAGTTCATCTATCAGATCGAGCAGCTGGGGGTTCGGAGCATCGCGATTGCTTCCGCCACGGCGATCTTCGTCGGAATCGTCATGACGATTCAGTTCGCGGTATCGATGGAGGCGTTCGGGGCGAAGGACACGCTTGGCCGAGTGATCGCCGTGTCTGAGGCACGTGAGCTCGCCCCGTCACTGACCGCGCTGGTGGTCGGCAGCCGGATCGCCGCAGGCATGGCCGCGGAGATCGGCTCGATGGCCGTGACCGAGCAGATCGACGCGATCCGTGCGCTCGGCGCAGACCCAATCCGTAAGCTCGTGGTCCCTCGCGTGGTCGCAGGCATCGTCATCATGCCCTTGATCACATTCATCGCGTTCATCCTCGGCATGGTGAGCTCGATGCTGGTCGCGGCGCTCTCCTACGGCATCCCGATGGAGTTCTTCTACTCGACCGCGCTTGACACGCTTCGCCTTCAAGACTTCACGAGCGGGGTCTCGAAGACGCCGTTCTTCGGCTTCCTCATTGCAATGCTCGGTTGCTACTTCGGGCTTCAGACACGTGGCGGCACCGAAGGCGTCGGTCGGTCGACTACCCGAGCCGTGGTCGTCGTCTCGATCAGCATTCTCATGGCGGATGCCTTGCTGACCCAGATATTCGTGAGCTTCGGCACGCTCTAGCGGGGCCGCGAATGGGAGGATTGGACCGATCGATGGGGTCGCGCGTCTACCGGAAGATGTCAGTCCGAAGATGGTTGACCACCCTAGTTCTTGCGGGGGCATCGCTTGGCGCATGCGCCGAGGGTCCGGTGGAGGTCGACAATGGGCACAACCGGTACTCGCATCCCTCCTTCCTCGGAGCTCCTTCGACCACGGACCTTGCGAGGTTGGCCACGACGGAGGACTGCAAGACCTGTCATGCGGATGTGGCGTCGCAATGGGCCCACAGCGTTCATGCGCGTTCATCGTTCGACAACCCCTGGTACCGCGCCAGCGTGGACGCCTTTCGGGAGGCTCGAGGACCGGAGGCCAGCCGTTTCTGTGCGGGATGCCATGACCCACTGCTCCTCGTGGCGGGAGACATCGACGTCGAGGTGGATCCGGGCAACGCGCTGGCGTATGCCGGGGTCACCTGCACCGTCTGCCACAGCGTCCAGTCGTCGACCCCCGACGGAAACGGAAGCCTCTCGCTAAGTGACCAGGCCATCTTGATACCCGACCCGGCGGTCCCTGAAGAGATCGAGGCTCACCGGCGGCGATTGACGCTTGCGCCCCTTCGAACCGAAGCCCTGTGTGGTTCCTGTCATCGATCGTTCTCTGGGCGCGCCATCGGCAACGAACACCACCTTGCTGGGATCGAAGACCTCGGGGACTGGCTCGACTCGGCATTCGGCGGCGGCGCCCCGGATCACGTCTTCGACGTTGAGACGGCTCGCTGTCAAGACTGTCACATGCCTGAGGTGCCGTCGGTCCTCGGCGATCTGGCTGGCATCGATGGCTCAGTTCGGGAGCACCGGTGGGCGTCGTCGCACACGGCGATGGCCTCGCAGCTCGATCCCGAGTCACTCGCCGGCGCGATCGAGACCCTGAGGGCCGCGGCGGTGGTTGACGTAGGAGCGGTAAGAGTGGGCGATGAACGGTACGTCCTTCCTGAGGAGGCCGTCGTGACGGGCGGGCATCCCCTCGTTCTGGATATCCTCCTCGAGAACAGGGGAGCCGGGCATCGTTTTCCTGGGGGCACGCGCGACATGCACGACGTTTGGGTCGAGGTCGAGATCGTCGACGCGTCAGGTCGCGTACTCGGCGTCTCCCAACCGGACGGCAACCAAGACGGGGTGTTCATTCTCCGGTCAACCCTGCTAGACGACCGCGGCGACCCCGAAACCCTTCACCAAGTGCACCGGTTTTCGACCGCCGCCTTTGATCGAACAATCCCCGCACACGGAACACAGGTCGTGCGCTACGAGATGCAGCTTCCGGCGCGGCCACGCCTTCCACTGCAAGTCAACGCACGCCTGATGCACCGTAAACACAGCCTCGCGTTCCAACGACTCGCCTGCCTCGACAGTCAGAGCGAGCGCGGACGGGCGTTCGCTGAAGGCGCGGTCGCGCTTGGGAAGGTACCGCTCGATCCCTGCTTGCCCCAGCCGGTGACGACCATCGCCGACGCAACGGTGTGGCTCGGTCGCAACGACGCTCGACTCGACACGACTCCTCGCGGCGGTGCCGCGCGCGCGACCCAAGAGCGCCTCTTGTCGCAGGCGCGAGGCTTGCTTGGCGAGACGCAGGAGCGCACTGAACTGGCGCGCCCGAGCTTGAACAGAGTGATCGCGTCGGCTCGAAAGCACGGGTCGACCGAGGCACTTGGACGCGGAGAGCTTCTCTTGGCGAGGCTCCACGCCCAACAAGGCCGACCGGAGCAAGCGGTCGAGGCGACGCGACGGGCGGAGACTGCGCTTGGCAAGAGCGCAACGCTCGATCGAGTCGTCGGGGACGCGTACGCGCAAGTCTGGCGCTGGCGGGAAGCCGTCGTCGCCTACGAGAAGGTCGTTCGACAAGCTCCGCGGAGCCCAGCCGCCTGGCGTAGTCTGGCGCACGCGTATGGAAGCCTGGCAGATGATTCCGAAGCGCTGAGGGCTGCGAACGAAGGTCTCCGATGGGCACCCCGAGATGAGGGCCTGCTGCGCACGCGCGCGTTGGCGCTGCGCGGGCTTGGAGACCCTGAAGCCGACGCCGCTGAAGAGAGATGGCTCCGACATCGGGTTCCGGACTCGACCCCGGGACAACTTGCCCGATGCGAGCAAAAACATGTGCGATGCCAAACGGATAGGCAGCCAATTCCGCGCTATCGGCTCGTCGAACCCCCCACAAAGGCGATTCCCGGACGCCCGATTTCTCGGTAGGATGGGACCATGTCCAAGCGGTACCAAAAGAAGAGCGCGACGAAGAAGAAGCGCAACAAGAGCGGTCACGGGCCATCACGCAACGCCGTCGGCGGCCAGACCACGGGCGTGATGGGCGGCATGGTTCATGGCTTCCGGCGAGCCGTAGGGTCCGAGGAAGACAAAGGTTCGAGCAAGGGTTCGAGCCTGCTGTGGACTGCGGTGCTGGTGACGGTCACGTTGGCCGTCGTCGCCTGGAACTTCGCCCAGTAGCGTTCACTCGCGGATGGCGCGCCACCGCAGCCAGTGATCCGCCAGAACGAGTGCGACCATGGCTTCTGCCATCGGCACGAAGCGCGGCAGCAGACATGGGTCATGACGACCGGTGGTTCGCACCGTCGTCGCCTCGCCCTCTGCATTCACGGTATCCTGGGCGCGCGGTAGGCTGCTGGTAGGCTTGACCGCAGCCCGCATCACGATTGGCATCCCACTCGAGATGCCGCCGAGCATGCCACCATGCCGATTCGTACGTGTCTGGACTCGTCCGCCGGCGTCGATCTCGAAGGCGTCGTTGTTCTCGCTCCCTTTGAGACGCGCCACGTCGAAGCCCGCGCCATACTCGACGCCCATGACCGCAGGAAGGCTGAAAAGGCCTTTCGCGAGGTCCGCCTTGAGCTTGTCGAAGACGGGCTCTCCGAGGCCCGCGGGAACATGGGTCGCGACGACCTCGGCGACACCCCCGATCGAGTCTTGCGCCTTCCGCATCTTCTCTATCAACGTGACCATGGCCGCACCCGCCTCTGGGTCAGGGCATCGAACGATGTTGGGTTCCCCGTTGGGCCACCGCTCGACTTGGTCCAGAGTGACACCCTCAGGGATCTTCGCCTCGATCTCTCCAATCCGGATGACGTAGCCGACGACCACACCACCAAACGAGACTGCGAGCAGTTTCTTGGCCACAGCGCCGGCGGCGACGCGCGCGACAGTCTCTCGGGCGCTGCTTCGCCCACCGCCGCGGTAGTCGCGGCGGCCAAACTTCGCGTCGAATGTGTAGTCGGCATGGCCGGGTCGATAGACGTCTTTGATCTTGGTGTAGTCGCGTGAACGCTGGTCCTGGTTGCGGACCAAGATCGCGATCGGGGTCCCGGTCGTCTCGCCCTCGAACACGCCGGAGAGGATCTCCGGGGCGTCGGGCTCCTTACGTTGGGTGACGATCTTGCTCTGTCCTGGGCGTCGTCGATCCAGATCGGCGGTGATGTCCTCTTCGCTCAGCGGGATCCCAGGCGGGCAGCCGTCGATGATGACCACATTCCCAGGCCCGTGACTCTCGCCGGCACTCGTGACGCGAAATGCAGAGCCGAACGTACTACCCGCCATGGCGCGTCAGCCTCCGACGCCAGCGTGGTGGCCGATGGCGCGACCGACGAAGAACGGCCCCATCTGTTGGATGTACTTGGCGGTCTGAACCGTGCCTCGCATCGCCTGGACCACGTGGGACAAGCGGTGGAGGTTCTCGCCGACGAGACCGATCACGAACTCGTTGTCGTTCGCATCGAGACCGTGGCACGCAAGTCGCACATCGTGGGCGAGGTCCTGTGCTCCGTACGCACGACCGATCGTCGCGTGCTCGCGGAGGATCCCACCCTTTTCGCGACCTTCGAGTTGCTCGAAGGCCCCGGAACGGCGAAGCGGATACCAGACCGCCCACGGCCAACTCGGGTTCAGAACCGTCTTGCGCGGCCGATCCAAGAGCCAAAACGCGAGGTCTTGTTCATAGCCGCTGCTGTACGTGCGACCGATCATGGTGAGTTCAGGACGCAACACCCAGTCGCGAAGCTGTTCCTGCTCGAACAGCGGGCGAACGGACTCGATGAACATGGCCGGGTCTTCGCCAAACGTGAGGAGCCCTACGCCCCGAGGATCGTTGGCGTCGGCGTACACGACACTTGGTAAACCAGCGGCTTCGGTAGCCGCGATGAGTGCCCCTTGGTTCTCTAGGATGGAGACGCCGGTGGGTATTTGGAACACCAAGAGCTGCATGAACAGCCGCCGATCCATCTGTTGGGGTTGCCCATCGCGGTGCGCCCCTCGTTCACGGATATCGATCAAGTCTCCGGATTCGCCCATGCCGCGTTCATAGCGCTTTTGCGCTCGCCCTGCACAGTGTAGGCTCCGTGCTCCCGAAGGAGGGCCATGGGGTTTCTGAAAGTAATTGGGGCGGTGCTCGTCGGAGCGGTCGTGGTCTTGATGGGCGCCGCCTACTTCGCGAGCGACCCGAGGCCAGTCGGAATCCCCGGACCGGATGCCGAGGCGCTGGCAACCAAGATGGAGACGGCGGTCAACAAGCAGGCCTGGGACCGCACCGGTGCAGTGAGGTGGTCGTTCTTTGAGAAGCACCACTACGTGTGGGACCGCGCCCGACGAGTCGTGGAGGTGCGGTGGGGCGAGACCCGCGTCCTGCTCCGAACCGATGACAAGACAGGGCTGGCTTGGGGAAAGGACGGCGCCATCACGGGCGAGGACGCGGACGCTGCGCTCGACAGAGCCTACAAGTTCTGGATCAACGACTCCTTCTGGCTAAACCCCGTGGCCAAGTTACGCGACCCAGGTGTCACGTTGAGTGTGGTCACCGAAGAGGACGGCCAACAAGGCTTGTTGGTCAGCTACAGCAGCGGCGGGGTCACACCAGGTGACGCGTACCTCTGGAACGTGGATCCGGACGGGCTTCCAGTGCGCTGGCGGATGTGGGTGAGCATCATTCCGATCGGAGGGATCTCCGTCACGTGGGAGAACTGGGTGGAGCTGAGCACCGGGGCGCTGGTCGCTACCGAACACGAGGGAGGCGGCCGCGTGATGACGTTCCTGACGAACGTCGCGGGTGCCGAGTCGCTCGAAGCGCTCGACGGGGCGGACGCGTCGCTTTTCGACCCGCTGTTCCAGAGCTAGCCAAGTCCTGGCTACACGTCTTCGCGCGTGTCTCGTCCGGAGCTGCACTCCGCATCTTCCCCGAAGTCGATGTCACCGTCGCCGTCGTTGTCGATCCCGTCACTACACCCGGGGTTCGGGAACTCGCGGGTGTCATCGGGAAACGCGCAGCCTAGGTCGTCGGGGAAGTCGGTTTCCCCGTCGCCATCGTTGTCTACCCCATCACGGCACTCGGGCGTCGTGTCGGTTTCGTTGTCGTCGGTCGGGAAGCTGCAACCCGGGTCCTGCCCGTAGTCGATGAGGCCGTCGCCGTCGTTGTCGATCCCGTCCTGGCACCGGATCTCGGGGAACTCGAAGAGGTCGAGAACGCTCGCGCAGCCCAGATCGTCAGGAAAATCGATGTTGCCGTCGCCGTCGTTGTCGATCCCGTCGCCGCACTCGAAAACGACCCCGCCGATCTCGTCGGCATCGAGAGGGCCCGAGCACTTCGGGTCTTCGCCGTAGTCGGTCAAGCCATCGCCGTCGTTGTCGATCCCGTCCTGGCACTGGATGTCGGGCGACTCCAGCGTGTCGTTGCTATTGGCGCAACCCTTGTCGTCCGGGAAGTCGATGGCGCCATCGCCATCGTTGTCGATCCCATCGCTGCATTCCACCACGGCTCCGGCACGTTCGTCAGAGTCGAGAGGGCTCGTGCACTTCGGGTCTTCGCCGTAATCGGTCAAGCCATCGCCGTCGTTGTCGATCCCGTCTTGGCACTGGATGTCCGGGAACTCCTGCAAGTCGTTCCCGCTCCCGCAACCCTTGTCGTCCGGGAAGTCGATCGCGCCATCGCCATCGTTGTCGATCCCGTCGCTACACTCGACGACGACGCCGGCGACCTCGTCAGAGTCGAGCGGGCTCGAGCACTTGGGATCCTCGCCGTAGTCGGTCAGCCCGTTGCCATCGTTGTCGATCCCGTCTTGGCACTGGATGTCCGGGAACTCCAGCGTGTCATTGCTGCTCAAACAGCCCTTGTCGTCGGGAAAGTCAATCGCACCGTCACCGTCGTTGTCGATGCCGTCGCTGCACTCGGCCGCGGCTCCGCCAATCTCATCGGTATCGAGCGGGCTCGAGCACTTCGGGTCTTCGCCGTAGTCAGTCAACCCGTTGCCGTCGTTGTCGATCCCGTCTTGGCACTGGATGTCCGGGAACTCCAGCGTGTCATTGCTACTCAGGCAGCCTTTATCGTCCGGGAAGTCGATCGCGCCATCACCGTCGTTGTCCTCGCCGTCTTGGCATTCGGGGACGACGTCGGTTTCGTCAGCGTCGATGGCGCTGAGGCAGCCTGGGTCTTGCCCGTAGTCGATGAAGCCGTCGCCATCGTTGTCGACCCCGTCTTGGCAAGGAATGTCCGGAAACTCGAGGGTGTCTAGCGCACTCGAGCACCCTGCGTCGGCCGGGAAGTCCACTTCGCCGTCGCCGTCGTTGTCGACCCCGTCGCCGCATTCGGGCAGCGTGTCGACCTCACTGGCACCATCGGGGCTTCCACAGCCGATGTCGGAGCCATAGTCCGTGAACCCGTCGCCGTCGTTGTCGACGCCGTCCGAACAGACAGGGTTGCCTTCTTCGGAACCGGCCAACGGATTGCCAAAGCAACCAGGGTCGGCCAGGTCAACGAAGCCATCATTGTCGTTGTCGGCACCATCAGAGCATGGAAGCTGGTTGAAGTCGATCGTGGCCCCGCCGTCATCGCTGCAACCCACGACCACGCTCGGGAGAGCCGCCACCCCGACGCCCACTAGAACCCAAGTAAACACCCGTGCCGACATGTCTCGCCCCTTACTTGCCCGAAACGACGCTATCACGGGGGCCGAACCCTCGCGTAATCCTCTGCAAGCGGGTATGGTCACGCCCGAAACCGCAAGGAGGGATGCGCACATGAAGAAGTTCTTGCCCCTTATGTTTCTATTGGTGAGCGGGCTCGGCATGCTCGGATGCGAAGACGAAGTGTTTCTGTGCGAAGGCGGCGAGTGCGTCGACGACCAAGAGTGCTTCGACGAGTGCGCGAACACGTGTATCGAAGGAACCTTCAACCTCGCCGCGCTCGAATGCACGCTGGGAGGCAACTGCCTTTGCGAGTGCTTCGTCGGGTGTCGTTGAGCGCTTAGCCTGCGGTGGGCGAGCTCGGACGGCCACTGCGAGCCACGCTCAAAATACCAGCCGCGACCAGGACGGCACCAAACACGCTGAGCACGTTGGGGTACTCGCCGAACAGCAGAACGCCCCAGCCGTAGGCGAGGATGATCTGCAGGTACGTGACTGAGGACGCGCGGCCCGCGGTCTCGAGCTTGTAGCCCTTGGTGATCTCGATCTGCCCAAGCTGAGCGGTGATGCCGATTCCCAGCAGGAGAAGCCACTCGATCGGCGTGGGGGGTACCAAGCCCTCCAAGGCGAGGACCGGGATCGACGCCGGACCGGTGATCAGCGGAAAGTAGAAAACGACGACAAGGTGGTGCTCGGTCGCCCCGAGGCGACGGATGATCACGTAGGAGATGCCCGAGAAGATGGCGCCTAGAACGCCCACCACGACGGCCGTCGGGTCGAGGGACTCACCGGCGCCGAAGACGAAAGCGGGCTGCGCCACCAACACAACACCCACCATGCAGAGCAGCAGCGCGAAGCCGTCCGACCGACGTAGCCGCTCGCGCAAGGCGATGGCCGCCACGACCGCCGCGATCATCGGATTCGAGAACTGGATCACCGTCGCGTCTGCCAGCGGCAGGTGCGTGATCGAGTAGAAGTAGCAGCTCAGCCCCGCGAAACCGACAAAGCCTCGAGCGAGCAGAAGGCGCCGGTTGTTTCCCCACGGGTTGATGCCCAGGTTCCAAAGCGCCCAAGCGCTCATCACGAAGGTGACGACGACACGCGCGAGCACGAGCTCCATCGTCGGAAGGTGCTCTCCTGCGGCCTTCGCGAATACGCTCATGACGCTGAAGAAGAGGGAGCCAACCACCATGTGTCGGAGCCCTTTCGACACACTGCGCCACGGTGGGAGTAAGCTCGCCACGTCGCCGGTTGTGAACGCAAATGCACCAGGCGCAAGTGGGTGATAGGACCCAGCATGAGAACAATCACGAGAAGCTTCGCTCAGGGTCTGCTCGTGCTCGCACCCGTTGCGATCACCGCGTGGATCGTCGTGTTCACCGTCACCAAGCTCGACGAGTGGCTCAACGCGCCGATCCCGGGCCTTGGGATCGTCATCGCCGCCGCCGGGATCACGTTGATCGGCTACCTCACGCGAAACGTGGTCGGAAGCCGACTGGTCTCGTTCTTGGAGGCGGGCCTCCAACGGGTGCCTATCATTAAGCTCTTATATAACTCCCTGCGGGATCTCTTTGGAGCGTTCGTCGGGACACAGCGGAAGTTCGACAAACCGGTCGTCGTGGAGCTCAACGAACACGGTTGGAAGGTGATGGGGTTCCTGACGAGCGAGCACTTCGAGGATCCTCACCTCCGTGGTCACGTCGCGGTCTACCTGCCGGAGTCGTACAACTTCGCCGGGAACCTCGTGGTGGTCCCGCGTGAGCGTGTCCACGCGCTCGATGCGGACGGCGCCGAGTTCATGGCGTTCATCATGTCGGGCGGCGTGACTGCGATGCACGCCGCGAGGACGATCGCCGAGGGTGGCCATGAAGGCCTGTCTTCGCTTCGGGAGAGCTGACGCGCCAACGGCCGGCTCGCGCTCTTCGTGTCGTGTCCTCCGACGCTACTTCTTCGGGAAGTACAAGCTGACTGTGTCGGCAATGCACGCAGGTCGGTCTTCGCCTTCGATCTCGACGGTGACCCGAATCACGGCTTGAATACCGCCTTTGGCCTCGTCAGCCGAGATCAATTCGCCGCCACCGCGGACCCGCGCGCCAACCTTGACGGGTGCGGGGAACCGAACCTTGTTCGTCCCGTAGTTGACCGCAAACTCGAACCCCTCGATGACGGCGATCTGCGGCATGAAGTACGCGACGAGTGCAAGCGTGAGATACCCGTGCGCGATCGTCGCCCCGAACGGGCCTTCCTTCGCGCGTTCGACATCGACGTGGATCCACTGGTGGTCGCCTGTGGCCTCGGCGAACTGGTCGACTCTCGACTGCTCGATCGTTAGCCACTCGCTGTGGCCGAGGTGCTGACCCACGGCGTCTTTGAGGTCGAGGGGGGACTTGAACGTAACCGGCATAGTTGGACTCCAGGGGCGAGCGTACCGAGGTCTGTTCGCGAACGCCACCCGGGAAAGGCGGGGCTTCCGAGCACGTCGGCGCGACGAGCTGCTGCGATCGGAGCGATATGTTACTTTGAAAGAACGCGGAGGGTGTCATGAAGTGGCTTTGGTGCTTGGGAATCGTCGGGGCGTTCGCGATTGGCTGCGGAGACGCCGAGACCGGTGCCGGAGGACCAGACGGGTCCTTCTCGATCAAGTGGGGCCCCACCGAGGTGCCCGCGCAGAGCGAGGCGACCGATTGCGTCGTGCGTAGACTTGGGAACCCAGAGGGAACCTTCATCCACGAGATCCAGAACGTCCTCGGAGCCACTTCTCACCACTTCATCGTGTACCGTGTGAACGACACGGTGGAGCAGCTTGAACCACAGCCCTGCCAGCCCTTCCTCGACGTCCTCGAGGACCCACCACTGATCATCACGCAACGCGCGGAGGACCGGCTGGTCTTGCCGGAAGGGGTTGCGTACCAGCTCGAGGCCGATCAGATGATCCGTCTCGAGCTCCACTACGTGAACCCGAGCGCGGCACCTCAGATGGCGGAGGCGACGTCGACGTTCGTGCCGATGCCGGCCGAAGAGGTCACCGATCTGGCAGACGTCATGTTCTTGGGCGACGTGAACATCACTATCCCGCCCACGTCCCTTCACACGGTCGGACCAACCTACATTCGGATTCCGGAGCGCTTCAACGGCGTGAACTACTTCGCGATCACGGGGCACGAGCACCAGTGGGGCACGAACGTATTCGTCGAGGCAGTGCCGGATGCAGTGTCGCCGGGGACGCCCGTATACGACGTCGTTAACTTCAGGTGGGACGAGCCGGAAACCGTCACCCACGACCCCCCATTTCAGCTCCCGGACGGCGGTGGCTTCAACCTCACCTGCGACTGGAACAACCAGAGCGGCAGCCGCGTGGAGTTCGGAACGGGCGTCGACGACGAGATGTGCTTCTTCTGGGCGTACTACTACCCAAGCCAGGGGCCGCTCGTTCTGTTCTGAGCCTCTGCGTTTTGGGTTTTCGCGGTGCGGTGTGCAACGCGCTGGAACCAATGCGCTTTTCGGGGGGCGGAGTGACCCCGCTATTGGGCGGCGGCGGTGGGGGGGGTGTTTAGGAGGCCGAACTGGTGGCCGTACTGCTTGAGCAGGGTCAGAGCTCGGTCGATGTCTTCGTAGGAGTGGCCGCGTGTGACGTTGAGGCGGAGCCGTTCCTCACCCTGTTTGACCGCCGGGTACATGATCGGAACCATCAGGACGCCGTTCTCGAGCAGCGCGACGTGCATCATCATCGCTTTCATCTCGTCGCGGACCATGATGGGCATGATGTGCGTGTCACTGTCGCCGAGGTCAAAACCCATCTCGAGCAGGCCTTTGCGCATGTAGTCCGACTTGTCGTGGAGCTCCTTGACGAGAGCCTCGCCGTCGGCCTCGAGCATATCGAGGATGGTGCTCGCGACAGCCACGATGGGCACCGGCAGCGACGCGCTGAACAGGAACGACCGCGCGTTGTGCTTGATGAAGTCGACGACGTCCTGGCTCCCAAGGAGAATCCCGCCGATCCCGCCGAAGGTCTTCGAGAAGGTGCTGATGACGATATCGATCTTGCCCTCGAGGCCGTACTTCTCGATGATGCCCCGCCCCCCATTACCGAGGGTCCCGGTCCCATGTGCGTCGTCGCAGACGATGACGGTGTTCTCGTGCCTCGCGCAGACGTCGATGAACTCTTGAACCTTCCCTTCGTCTCCATCGAGCGAGTAAATCCCTTCGATGATCACGAGTGCGTTCTTGCGGTCCCGCTTGGTGAGCACCCGGTCGAGTGCCTTGGCGCTGTTGTGATTGAAGAACCGCACTTCGGGCGCCCTCATTGGAGTCCCCGCGGCGAGGAACGTGCCGTCGAGGATGCAGGCGTGGCTGAGGTTGTCGAGGACGATCGTCGTGTCCTTGTCAGCCAGCGCCATGATCGTCCCGACCATCGCTTGGTAGCCGGTGGTGAAGGTCAGGCAGCTCTCGAAGCCGTACCAATTCGCCAAGCGCTCCTCGAGCTCGAGATGCGTCGTGGCTGTCGCCTGGACCCGCGAAGATCCGAGCCCACACGAGAACTGCTCGACGGCCTTTTTGGCGGCCTCCTTGGCGTCCGGATGATTCGTGAGCCCCAAGTAATCGTTGGAACTGAAGTTGACGATCGCCTTGCCGTCGATGGTCGTGTGGAGACCACCCGACTCAAACGGACGGAAGTAGGGATAGACTTGCTGCCGTTGTGCGTCTCGGACGCGGCCTAGCTCGGCGACCGCCTTTTCGGTAATCCAACTCATGAACTCTGCGGGCGGTTTATGGCGCGCGCGACGACTCGCGCAAGGTACCGTAGTTCCGACGAGAGACAACATTTGAAACAGGTCGGCCGGCCAGTTTTCAAATGCTTGACCGGATCCGGGAACCCAAGCATAAACGGGCGGCATGTCGGAAACACTCAAAGAGGAGCTGCGGCAGATCATCGTCGAAGTCACCGAAGTGGAAGATATCCCGGAGGAAACCCCGTTCGCGGATCTGGGCATCGACAGCATGATGGCGATCGAGATCGTCGCCGATGTCGAGAAGAACTACGACGTCACGATCGAGGAAGAAGAGCTCCCCGAGCTGATTCACCTCCAGGCCGTGTACGACAAGGTCAAAGAGAAACTCGGCTCCTAGACCGAGTTCACGCTGACCTGGTCTAGCCTACTTGGCGCGGCCGAAGATCTTGGATCCTGGCGGCACCGATCGCGTCAGCCAGACGTTGCCGCCGATGACGCTGCCGCGCCCGATAACCGTGTCCCCGCCGTGGATCGAGGCGCCCGCGTAGATCGTGACGTCATCCTCGATCGTGGGGTGACGCTTCTGTCCCGGCCCGGATTCGATGTCGCCGCGCGAGACACTCAGCGCGCCCAGGGTGACACCCTGGTACAGCTTGACGTTGTTGCCGATGACGGCTGTCGCCCCGATGACCACCCCGGTGCCATGGTCAATGAAAAAGCTGTCTCCGATGCGAGCCCCGGGGTTGATGTCGATGCCGGTCTCGCTGTGTGCATGCTCCGTGATGATCCGAGGGATCATAGGCACGTTGGCGAGGTGCAACTCGTGGGCCACTCGGTACGCAGTGATCGCCTCGATGCTCGGGTAGCTGAACACGACTTCTTCGATGCCAGCGGCGGCCGGGTCGCCCTCGAAGGCTGCACGCACGTCTTTGTCGAGCGTCTTTCGGAGTTCTGGAATCTTCGCGAAGAGGCTCAGAACGACTTCCTCACTCCAACCCTCCGGACGCCGGCCTCCAAGTCGTCCGGTGCTCTCTTCGTATCGAACGGCGCGATCGATCTGCTCGACTAGGATGTCTTGCGCCGGGTAGACGTGCTCGCTGATCGCGTAGCGTAGGTTGGTTCGGTTGAGAGAGCGCGTGCTGTAGAAGCCCATGTAGAGAACGGGCTTGATGTGATGAAACGCAGTGATGACGGCCCGCTTGTTTGGCAAGGCAGCGCTGTCGAGATTGTTGATCTCGTCCTCGCCGTCATACGACTTCGCAATGAGATCGATGACGTTCTCGAGGTCCTGATGACGCTTCGGTTTCTCTGCCGTCATGGCTCGTCTATGTGTAGCATGGGCGCCCCGTCAACGGCGAAATCGCCGGCTACTCGATCAACCAGCCCTCCGCCTCGTAAAACTCAACCGACGCCGCAAGGGACTCGCGCAACGGACGAATCGTGTAGCCAAGCTCGCGCTCAGCCTTGTCCCTGTGGACCACGGCATTGGAGACGCTGGCACGCAGGATGTCCGGCGTAATCATGGGTTCGGTGCGGGTCACCAAGCTCCCTGCGAGCACGAACGGAAGGACCGCCCAACCAACCCAGAGCGGCAGCACCCTAGTCGGCATCGGTTTCCCGGTGAGCTCTCCGAAGAGCGATACCATCTCGAGGATCGGGATCACCTCACCCGTCAGGAAATAGCGCTCACCAACCCGGCCGTGCTCGGCTGCAAGGATTGCACCCTTGGCAACGTCGCGGGCATCGACGTAGTCGCTCAGAAGGTGCAGGAGAACCGGTACACGACCGAAGTACATGTCGAGCAACGCGGCGCCGATCATCGATGGCTCGTAGTCGTGAGGTCCGATCATCGAACCCGGGCTGATGATGCACGCGTCGAGTCCCCGCTCGCACGCCTCGAGTACGACGGTTTCGCCGATGGCTTTGGACCGGTGGTAGTCACACTTCTCATCGAGTGCGAGAGGGCGTTCCTCGGTCAGAGGCTGCGAAAGAGGCCTCCGCTCTACCGCGTGGTGCGAGCTCGTGTGGACCAGGCGCAGCCCTCGCAAGAGGCAAGCCTCCACCACGTTGCGAGTTCCGTCGACGTTGATCGCCGCCATCGACGGGTCTTTCTTGATGCGGAGATCGATCTTGGCGGCAAGGTGGTAGACCTGGTCGACCTCCCCCTCGAGCGCTCGCGCTACATCGCGCATCTCGAGGACCGACCCTTGAACGAACTCGATGTCCAGGCCCTCGAGCGAACGCGGTCGCTCTCCCGGTTCGAGGACCCGCACACGATCGCCCCTGTCGAGCAACTGCCGGACCAACACGTTGCCTAGGCGGCCGCCGCCACCCGTCACCACGGTAAGCACGCGGCGGAGTGAAACACGATTCGCTGGGGTACTCAACCAGACTCGGAGAGCTCGAAGACTCGACCCACGAGGCGCTTGGCTTCGCTTTGGATCATCGCGAGATGCTCGCGTCCAGAGAAGCTCTCGGCGTAGATTTTGTAGACGTCCTCGGTGCCCGAAGGCCGCGCGGCAAACCACCCGCTTTCGGTTGTGACCTTCAACCCCCCCAGGGGCGCGTCGTTGTGGGGTGCGCGTGTCAGCACTTCGCGGATGGGCTCGCCTGCCAACTCATCGGCGTCGAGGCTCGAAGCGTCCATCGATTTCAGTGCGCGTTTTTGCTGTGCCGTCGCGGGCGCGTCGATGCGTTCGTAGACCGGACTTCCGAACTCTTGCGCGAGTGCCTGGTAGCGCTCGCCCGGGTCTTGCCCGGTCGTCGCCGTGATCTCCGCCGCGAGCAGGTTCAAAAGAATGCCGTCTTTGTCAGTCGTCCACGCCCCGCCGTCTTTGCGCAGGAAGGAGGCACCCGCACTCTCTTCACCGCCGAAACCGAGGGACCCGTCGTTGAGGCCTTCGACGAACCACTTGAACCCCACGGGAACCTCAGCGAGCTTCCGGCCGAGGCTGGCGGCGACACGATCGATCATCGCGCTGCTGACGAGGGTCTTGCCGACGGCCGCACCTCCCGACCACTGTCGGTGCGTGAACAAGTAGTGCACCGCAACGGCCAAATAGTGGTTCGGATTGAGGAGCCCCCAACTCTGGGTGACGATCCCGTGCCGATCAAAGTCTGTGTCGTTCGCGAAGGCAATGTCGTATTGGTCGCGGTGATCGACCAAGCGCGCCATCGCGTACGGCGATGAACAGTCCATCCGGACCTTGCCGTCATGGTCGAGGGGCATGAACGAGAAAGTCGGGTCGATCTTGTCATTGACGACTTCCAGTCGGAGCCGATAGCGCTCAGCAATCCGTGGCCAGTAGGCGACGCCCGCCCCTCCCATCGGGTCCGCACCAATTCGGAGGCCGGACTCCGACACCGCCTCGAGGTCGATCGCCGCGCCAAGGGCCTCGACGTACGGCGATAGGAAGTCGTGAAAGTGTGTGGTGTCGGCCGCCAACGCCGCTTCGAGTCCAACCCGTCGAACGTCTCGAAGGCCGTCGGCAAGCAACTGATTGGCTCGGCGCTCGATCCAGCCGGTCACCTCGGTATCGGCGGGGCCGCCGTGCGGCGGATTGTATTTGAAGCCCCCGTCTTCGGGTGGGTTGTGTGACGGAGTGACGACGATTCCGTCTGCCTCCCTTGCGTGATTCCGGTTGTACTCGAGAATCGCGAAGGACACTGCAGGCGTTGGGGTGAAGTGCCCCTCTCTGGCGCAACACACCTCCACCGAGTTGGCCGCAAGGACCTCGAGGGCTGTCCGACTCGCCGGCGCCGACAGAGCATGCGTGTCGATCCCGATGAAGAGAGGACCGTCGATGCCCTCGGCCACGCGGTAGTCGCAGATCGCCTGAGTGGTGGCGAGGATGTGCGCCTCGTTGAAGCTCAGTCGTAATGATGAGCCACGGTGCCCAGACGTTCCGAAACTGACGCGCTGGGCAGGCTCATTGGGATCGGGAGCTTCGTCGAAGTACGCCCGAAGGAGCGCGTCGACATCGACGAGCATCTCTTTGGGCACGACGCTTCCGGCAAGCGGGTGCACGGGCATCGGCGGTTTAGTTGGTCCCTTCGCCCATCTGTTCAGAGAGATAGCGCTCCGGCCCGATCGTCTTGACCAGGTGGAGCTGCGTTTCGAGCCAGTCGATGCCCTCCTCCTCTTGCTGGAGGATTCCTTCGAGGAGTTCGCGCGTGCCGTTGTCTCCGTGCTCGCGCGCGAGGGCGATCCCTTCGTTGAGTCGGCGGACAGCTTCAAACTCGAGCTCGAGGTCGAGCTTGTGCTGTTCGATCGGATCCTCGCCGACTTTGACCGGGAAGTAACGCTGCATGTTTGGAACGCCATCGAGGAAGAGGATCCTCGCGATCACGGCGTCAGCGTGTTTCATTTCCTCGATCGATTCCTCACGCTTCTTGGCGGACAAGACATGAAACCCCCAGTCCTCGCACATCTTGTGATGAATGAAGTACTGGTTGATCGCAGTCAGCTCCGAAGTGAGGACCTGGTTGAGTAGCTCGATGACGTCTTTGTTGCCCTGCATGCTCGATTCCTTCGTGCGAGCATAAGGACGCGGCTTGGGTGTGGCAAACCCAATGCGTGAAGTTGAAATGCGTTATCACTTCAAGTGCGTGTGTGTGCACGCGCCGTGGTCTCCGCACTGTCTTGCGACTGGATCAAACGATCGATGATCGGCCGGCAACCGCCGCACGCGCCGCCCGCGCCACAGGCCTCGCGGACTTCGCTTCCGCTTCGTGCGCCCTCGGCAACGCAGCGGCGGATCGTGGTGTCGTTGACGGCATGGCAGTGGCACACGAGCATGTCTTCTTTATAGATGTTGGAAGTTGAAAATCAAATTCAATATTGCCCGAGGCGCGAAAGAACACGAACTCCCGGCTCAACTTGGCCTATTCGGCTGCGTTTTCAGGTAGTTCCGCAGCCCGAGCCACCGTCCCCTGAGCGACGTCTCCGGGATCCAGCGCGGAAAGCCCGGCGTCCCGCAAGAGCGCGAGGTCGGCTTCGTGATCGGGATTGCCCGTAGTCAGGAGCTTGTCGCCGAAGAAGATACTGTTGGCACCCGCCATGAAACACAGAAGCTGGGCCTCTCGGTTGAGTTCGCTGCGGCCCGCGGAGAGGCGAACGCGTGCGGCGGGGATCATGATGCGCGCGACCGCGCACAGCCGTACGAGCTCGAGCGACTCGACTGGATCCTGATCGGCGAGGGGTGTCCCTTCGACACGGACCAACGCATTGATCGGTACGCTCTCTGGCTGAGGCGAGAGATTGGCCAGGGTGACGAGCATGCCGATGCGATCGACGATGCCCTCCCCCATCCCGATGATACCCCCCGCGCACACGGAAATCCCGGCGTCGGCAACGCGCTGGATCGTTTGCAGCCGGTCGGCGTAGGTCCGCGTCGTGATGATCTCGCCGTAGTAGTCTTCGGAAGTGTCCAGATTGTGGTTGTAGGCCGTGAGACCAGCGTCTTTGAGTTGTTGGGTTTGCTCATCGTCGAGCATCCCGAGGGTGGCGCAGGCCTCGAGGCCGAGCGCACGAACACCGCGTACCATCTCGAGCACGCGATTGAACTGCTCGCTTCCCTTCTTGGGGCTGCGCCACGCGGCGCCCATGCAAAAACGACTGGCGCCGGCATCCTTGGCCTGTCGTGCTTTGCTCAGGACCTCGGAGACATCCATGAGTCGCTCCGCCTCGACGCCCGTGTCGTAGCGAGCGCTCTGAGGACAATACGCGCAGTCTTCAGGGCAGGCGCCGGTCTTGATGGAGAGCAGCGTACACAGCTGCACCGAATCGGGCGGTTGATGGGCGCGATGGACCTCCTGAGCACGAAAGAGGAGATCGGTCAGCGGGAGGTCGTACAGTTCCCGCGCCTGTTCGCGCGTCCAATACTGGGCTTCGGTCATGACGCGGTGTCTTAGCGCCTGCGCGCGTAGCGGCGCAAGGTGAGGTCGCTACGGCTGGGCAGCGCCTTGAAACACCCGAAACTGGGACTACGTTGCGGGCACCTTGTCCGAAGGCCTCGACTCAGCCCTCCCCGCCGTGGCGAGCACGGAACCCTCCGCGCGGCGTCGATCGTGGCCTCTCGGACTGGCTCCACCCCTCACGTGGATGGCCGTCGTCGGATGCGCGGCTGATTTGGTCATCAACCGGGTGCTCCTCCGGTCGTCGAACGAAACGCTTTCGCAAGAAGCGTTCTTCGCCCTCGATCGTGCGGGCGCGTTCAGCCGAAACCTCGCGGCCGTCAGCGCACTGATTGCGGTCGCCATCTGCCTTGCCGCGTTCGGCTCTCGCAAGAGTGGTCTCCCGCTCTCGGCCAGAATCGGCATCCTCGGCTTCGGCTGGGCCTTCGTCCCGATCGTCACGCTGATGACCTTCTTGCCGTTGGCTTGGACCCGCGTCGAGCTCGTCCTCATCGTGGCGGGCCTTGCCCATGCCCTCATCCTTCTCGTCATCCTCGCGGGGATCCACTGGCGCTCGACCAAGCCTGTCTCGGCCGCGTTGGGGCTTCTCATGGTCGCCTACGTCAGTGGCATCGCCTCCTTGATCGTCAGCCTGGCCGGCGGACGGGTCATGTGGGAACACACCGAACGGCTAGCCTTTGCGTTCCGCTGGTCGGGAGAGCTCGCGTACTTGGCCGCCGCGTTCGCACTCGTGCCGACTCTTGGAATTCGGTGGGGTGAAGCACGGGGAAGGTGGCGCGGCCTCGCGGCGGTCGCCGGATTCGTGGCCGTCTGTGCCGCGGTCTTCGTGTGGCGGCAAGCTGCGGGCAACGAGCTTCCGGACCTGTTCTATGGAGCGCTCCGTCTCGACCTGTTCGCCGAGTACGGCAACGTCATGTGGTACGCCGTACCGCTTGGGGTTCTCGGGGGCGTGAGTGTCGCTGCAACCTTGTCCGAAGACCCCACGCAGCGACAGCTTGGCGCGGCGCTCCTGCTCCTCTTGTTCACCGGGTACACGCCGCGGACCCCGTTGGCGCTCTTGACTTCAGTCTTGGCGGTCGCGCTGATCGCACGCGTCGCCCTGTCGCTGGCCCACCGCCGAGCCGACGGCCAGGCACCGTGAGACTGCCGCAAGCATCCTCAAAAGACCCGCGGCGGATCAGTTCGAGGTGAGTGCTACGCGAGCTTCGACACGGCTTCGCCCATGCGGGAGAGGCCTTCACGAATCATATCGTTGGAAGCCGCGTACGAGATCCGCACGTACCCCGGCGCACCGAACGCGGTCCCTGGAACGACCGCGCAGCGCGCCTCTTCAAGCAGGTAGCCGGCAACGTCGAGATCGGTCTCGAGGAGCTGATCGCCAGCTCGCTTCCCGATGAGGCCGGAAACGCTCGCAAACGCATAGAAAGCCCCCTCCGGAAGACGACATGACATGCCGTCGATCGCGTTGATGCCATCGATGATGATGGTCCGACGTGCTTCGAACGCCTGCCGCATCTCTTCGATCGGTGCCCATGGACCGCGCAGCGCGGCAATTGCCGCGTGCTGTGCGACCGCGGCAGGATTGGTTGTCGCCTGCCCCTGTATCTTGTCGCATGCCTTGGCCACGTAGTCCGGGCCGAGCATCCAACCGATCCGCCAACCGGTCATGGCGAACGTCTTGCTGACCCCGTCGACGATGATGATGCGATCGCGCAGTTCCGGAGCCACCTCGAGGATCGACTTCTGCTCGAAGTCTCCGTAGACCAGCTGACCGTAGATCTCGTCCACGATGATCCAGAACGAATGCTCGGCGGCCACGTCGGCGAGCGCACGAAGGTCGGCCGCCGAATACGCTGCACCGGTCGGGTTCGACGGCGAGCACAGGATCAGAGCTTTGGTCTTCGGCGTGATCGCGGCACGCAGGGCCTCGCTGGTGACGCGGAAGCCTTGTTCTTCGGTCGTGTCGATGATCACTGGCGTCGCCCCCGCGAGCCGTACCTGCTCTGGGTAGCTGACCCAGTAGGGCGCCGGGATGAGAATCTCGTCGCCTTCGTCGTAGAGCGCGAGAGCCAAGTTGAAAAGCGTGTGCTTCGCGCCGACCGAAACGACGACACCGGTTGGATCGTGAGTCACGCCTCCGCGCCGGGCGGCCGAGGTCTCGCAGATCGCGTCGCGCAGTTCCACGATGCCTCGTGCGGCCGTGTAGCGCGTCGCCCCCTCGTCGATCGACTTCTTGGCCGCTTCGATGATGTGGGCGGGCGTGTCGAAGTCGGGTTCTCCGACACTGAAGGAGAGGACGTCGATCCCCTGCGCTTTCAGCTCCCGCGCGCGCTGCGCGACGGCGACGGTGGCGGACGGTTTGACGGCACTAAGCCGCTCGGCGACTGGAATGCTCTCGGTCATTCGGCGCCAATAACACCGAACCCTGGCGGCATCAACGGGCCGCGGTACGATTCGTAGCCACGAAGCGGAGGTCTCGCTCGAGCTCGGCGATCCCGTCGTTGTTGGCGCGATAGTACCCACGGACCTGCGCCTGATCGTCGACCAGGACGAAGTGGTTCGAGTGCATGACCGCCTCACTTGCCGAGGATCCGTCCCCTTCGGCGAGCCCAACCTTGAACCCATTGCGGACAACATCGACGATGACGTCCTGTTCGCCGGTCACGAACCGCCAATTGACCTCGGAAAGGTCGTTGTCGGTCATGTAGGCCTTGATCACTTCAGGGGTGTCGTTCCGGGGGTCGACGCTCACGGACAGGAACTCGACGTCAGGAACGTCCCCAAGTCGGGTCTGAAGCCCCTTCATGTGCGCGGTGAGCCGAGGACAGCTCGACTTGCAGTGCGTGAAGATGAAGTCGGCCACCCAGACGCGGCCGTCCAGGGCGTCGCGTTCGAACGCCTCGCCGTTCTGATCGACCAGCGAGAACGACCCGATCTGGCTCAGCACAGGAGGAGGATCGACCTTCTTGGTGCACCCCACCACTGGCAGCAGCGCCGCGACGAAGACGAGCGACCGAAGCCTACAGCGCATCGACGATGAGCGCCGCGAACAGCACGGTGAGGTAGATGAGGGAGCCGACGAAGAGCTTCTTGGCCCAGACCTTGGAGTCTGGCGCCCGAAAGCCTCGGAGAGACTCGGCGAAGAACAAACCGCCCGCGACGACCGCCGTCGCCAAGTAGATCGGGCCCGCCAAGCCATACGGCACCAACAGGATGGACACGCCCCATAGGGCGAAGCTGTAGGCCGCCGCCTGGACTTTGGCCGACTCTATGCCCCGGACCGACGGCAGTACCTTGAGGCCGGCGCGCTCGTATTCCTCCTGGCGGAAGATCGAAATCGCGATGAAGTGGGGGATCTGCCAGAAGAACAGGATGCCGAAGAGGACGAGGCCCGGCGCGTCGATGGTGCCCGTGACGGCGGTCCACCCCATCAGCGGGGGGAGCGCCCCAGGAATTGCCCCGACGAAAAGCGCGGCGGGCGTCCACTGCTTCATCGGCGTGTAGATGGCGACGTAGCTGAGCAGAGCGATGAGGCCGAGGAAGCCGGTCATCGGGTTTACGGCCGTCCACAAGATCGGAACCGAGAGCAGCCCCATGCCAATGCCAAGGACCAGGGCCCAGGCGGGCTGAAGCCGGCCGTCGGGGAGCGGACGGTTCGCGGTACGCGCCATCAGTCGGTCGCTATCGCGCTCGAGGTAGCAGTTGAGCGCATTTGCGGCGCCCACGACCATGGCCGTGGTGACGAGCATGACCGTCATCGAGCGAAGGCTCAGCGAGCCCGGCGCCATCCACATGCCACCGGCGGCCGTTACCAGTACCATCAACGTGATACGTGGCTTGGTGAGCGCGATGAGGTCGCGCACCGTGAGCAGTGCAGTGGCTGGTCGAGTCGCAGCGGTCATAGGGACTTCGCCTCGGACGGTCGCCCACTCTGACGCCGGGTCGAAAGCAGGTCAAGCTCCGTCAAAGGCGGGTAGGGTCAGGCCCCCAGGCGGTCAAGAACCGCGGCCGAAAGAGGCCCAAAGGGCCACGGCGCCGGCCAGGGCGAGGATGATGCCGATGCCGAGAACCAGCCAGGAGCCCCGCTGCTGCGATTGCGGCTGCGAATAATCGTGGCGAACGGGCGGAGGTGGTTCGAAGGACTCTGCGCTTTCAACCGGGGGCGCCGGCGCGGGAAGGCTCACAGGAGCGACCACATCCTGGCTCTCGCGAGGTGCGACGACGGCTTCGAGGGCGATCGCGAACTCAGCGGCTGAGGCGTAGCGGTCCTCGGGTGCTTTCTCGAGGGCCTTCATGACCGCGGCCTCGAGGCCTGGGGGGTAGTCGATGTCGGGCCGGCGCTCTTCGAGAGGGATCGGCTCGGCGTTGACGTGGAGGTCGATGAATTCGATCGGCTGTTTGGCGTCGAACGGGAGCTTCCCGGTCAGCAGCTCGTAGAGGATGATCCCAAGCGAGTAGATGTCGGATCGCGCATCGAGCGTTTTACCGTGGGCTTGCTCTGGGCTCATGAACTCCGGTGTTCCGAAGACCATTCCCTGCTGCGTCAGGACCATCGACCCTGGTCGCATCTGCCTCTCGGTGACCTTGGCCAGCCCGAAATCGAGGACCTTGGGGAAGTCGGCGATCCCTCCTTGCGTCGTGATGAAGATGTTCTCGGGCTTCAGGTCGCGATGGACGATCCCCGCCTGGTGGGCCTCTTCGAGCGCCCCACAGACCTGGACCATGATCCGGACGGCGCGCTCGGGACTCATCGCACCCTCGGCCCGGACCCGCTGTGCCAGATTACTGCCGACCAGGTGCTCCATGACGAAGTAGCAGGCGCCGTCGTCGAGCTGCCCGTAAAGGAAGACGCGAGCGGTGTTGGGATGGGAGAGCTGACTCATCGCCCGCGCCTCTCTCCGAAAGCGGGACACCAAGTCGCTGCGAGAAAGGTAGCGAGAGTGCAGGATCTTGATCGCGACATTGCGATTCATGTCGGGCTGCTCGGCACGGTAGACGGCACCCATGCCGCCTTTGCCGATCTTCTCGACGATACGGAACTGCCCGGCCACCTCTTTGCCCAGATAGGACTCGCTCACGAAGCCAGGTTAGCACTCGAAGTCGCGGCCGGTGAGGAAAGTGCGAGCAGCGAGAGCGTGATCCAAATCGCGTCGGCGATGAGCAGATGCGCCAGCTGGAGCCAAACCGGCGCCAGGAGTGCGACGTTGAAGAAACCCACTGCTAGTTGGATCAGCGCCAAGCCCGCAAGGCTCCAGACCTTAATCCGCCCAAGACTCGGGGAGTTCCGACGTCCAAACACGCTCGCGAGCCACAAGAGATACCCCGCTGCGAAGATCGCGATGACCGGATGCCAAATCCGAAGTCGAAGAAAGATGTGTGACGTGGGTGATAGGTCGGCGGCGAGCGCTTCAGCAAGGCTGCCGGCCGGAAAAAGGGTATCCCCGAGGGCCGCAACCGCACCGCTTACTCCAGCGAGCAGCAGGAGAAAGGCCGCACCCCCAAACCACATTCGGACCTGCCGTTCGGCTGGCCATCGCACGCCGTGCTCCCGCCAGGCGCTGACCGCGAGCCAGGTTAGCGCGGCAAGCAAGAGGAATGTGTTGACCAAATGGGCCGACATCCACCCTGCGCGTGCTGTCGAGGGGTTATCGGCAACCATGCGGAACAGGACGAGGCCCGCCCCGACGAGCGCTTCGGTCGTCATGAAGAAGAGGCTCCAGCCGGCGGCCGACCGGGTAGCATGCCCGCGCGCGAAGAGTCGACGCGACACGGTGTACATCACGAGGGTCCACAACCAGCAAAGCCCAGAGGTCACGCGATGCGTGAGCTCGACGACAGTCTTGGTGGATGGCTCGACCGGCAGCACCAGGCCGTTACACAGAGGCCAGTGGTCGCCGCACCCGTCTCCCGACAGCGAAGCGCGAACGAACGCGCCCCACAAGACGACGGCGACCGTATAGGGCAACAGTGCAGTCGCGGCGACGGCGAAACGCTTGTGGACACCCACGCCGGGACGATGGAGTCGAACTCAGCCGGCGTCAACGATCACGAACCGCATCGTTCGCTCCGCCGAGCCGCGCTGGTAGTCCACTGTCAGGTCCGAGGCGGTGCGAAGCCCTTCCCAAACCTGAGAGGCCTGCTCTGGCCGAGAGATCGGTCGCCCGTTGACACGCGTGACCACATCGCCAGGCCTTAGGTCGAGCGACGCGTAGACGAGGTCGCCTGGGAACAGCTTCACGATCCGAAAGCCGATGAACCGACCGCGATCGAAAGCGGGCTCCGTCTCGACGTTCTGGAGGTAGTCACCGAGCCCTCGATCGAGCACCTTGTCGAGCTGGGCTCGTTGGATCACGCCGTTGGTGCGCCGGGGGGTCATCTGACTCTCCGCTCCGGGGGGCGAGTTCTCGTCCTCCCATTCTTCGTCGACACCTTTTTGGCGCTCAGCGGGTTCCCAAGGGGCCTCGTCGCCTGAGGTCTCCCAAGTCGAGTCTTCCAACATGTCGCGCTGAAGCTTGGTGGTGCGGTCGCACGCGGAGCTCGCGGTAAAGGCGGCGATCATCAAGATGGGTAGGTACAGACGAGTCATGGAGTCTCTCCTCGGAGCGCTGCGACCTCAGCCCATATCGCGTCGGCCACGCCCTCGATGTCGCGGTTGGCGTCGATGTGACGAATTCTATCATCGGGGAAAAGCTCCTCGATCGTCGAATAAAACGCAGCCAACTCGACCTGCATGGCGTCGGTTTCGTAGAGTTCCGGGCTGCCGGAACGCGAACCTCGTCGCTTCGCCGCAACCTCGGGCGACACATCGAGAATGAGCGTCAGGTCCGGCCTCCGAGCCTTTCGATTGAGCTCGCGGACCCAACGCGCCGCGTCGGGGCCACCGCCGCTGCTCACCGTTTGGTAGGCGACCGAGGAGTAGTCGTAGCGGTCGCTGATGATCGTCACGCCGTCGGTCAGGTTGGGAACGATTTCGGAGTCGAGGTGATCGAGTCGGTCGGCCGCAAAGAGGGTCGCCATCATGGCCCAGCCCGGCGGGCGCGGCCCATGCCGACCCGGCACGACCACTCGACCAGTGAGGATCTGCCGAATCATTACGCCTACCGGCCCGTCGCTCGGCTCGCGCGTGATGTGAACCGGAAGCCCCTTGGCGGCGAGGCGATCGCTGAGAAGAGCGCAGTGGGTCGTGGTGCCGGACCCGTCAATGCCGTCGAGAACGATGAACAGGCCTTCGATCATCGTGTCGTCGCCTTCGCTTCGCCGAACTTAAACGTCGCGCCGGCCTGCGCATAGATCCGCGTGTCGGAGCGGCCGCCTCCGAACACGTCGCCAAGGATTCGTCGATCACGGCCGGCCACGATTCCTTCCACTTCGACCCATACGTTCCATTTGCGCGTCACAACCACCTCGAGGGAACCACCGAGCCGTCCACGAACCAGGTTCTGGCGGGAGTCTGCCACGACCACCGTGTCGTTGGCACCCGCGAAGTCCCAGCGGTCGCTGTTGAAGTCCATCGCCATCCAAAGAGAGAGCGCGCCGCGCGGCGGAAAGTGAAGGCTGAAGATCCCGTCGAGGCTGAAGAAGAAGTTGTTGGTCGGGTGCTTATCACCGAGGAGGTCTCGTTGGGCTGGCCCCGCACCGCCACCGATGGTCAAGTCGGCACCCAGCGAGAAGTTGTCGCTCACCCGCCATCCTGCTTTGGTACTGACCGCGACATCGGTAAGACGGCCGAACGTGCCTATCCAGAGGCCGACGTCGAGGAACCGGGTGAGGCCGGTTCGAAAGCCCACCGACGCGATGAAAGGCCAGCCGGCCGAGAAGTCGAGCGCGGAAACGCCGACGGGTACCGGGGCGCCCGTGTGCGTGACGGTGTTGCGCAGGGGATCCTTGCGGCGCGCTTCCTTGTCGAGGTCTACGGGGTCATCGCTGGCGGTCGAAGCGGAGAGAATCACCTGAATGAGGCGCACGGTGCCGGTCTTTTCGAGGCGGACTTGTTCGGTGTGCGGCAGGTACCCCTCCGCGCGCACCTCGATCCTGTGGGAGCCAGCGGGGAGATCGCCCTCCCAGGGGACGGGCCCGCGGAGTTCGCCGTCGACGAAGAGTTGGGCGTCGGAGACGTTGGCTTCGACGCGAACCGGCACCCCGAGGGGATAGAGCTCTGCGTAGATGTCGCAGTTGCGCGACGGACTCACCGAGCAGGAGCGCCTGACTTCCCGGTAACCGGGCGCGGTCACGACGATGGTGTGCGTTCCGAGCTCGGCCGGCTCGATCGTCACAGGTGGCGCCCCGTAGTCGACGCCATCGATGATGATCGAAGACTCGGCGATGTTGGTGCGGACCAGGATACGGGCGGCGTCGGAACTCGCAGTGGTGAACCGGACCGAGACGACCCGCTCCCGCCCCGCCACGACGGTGACGGGCTGCTCGACCGGCTCGTATCCAGTGGCACGCGCCATCACGATGTGCTCGCCCGGCGTGAGGCCTCCCTTGGCGGCGGGGGAGACACCGATGTCCACACCGTCGAGGCTCACGATCGCGCCGGGCACGTTCGTGATCACGCGGAGGCTACCGAGGTCCGGCTCGACCCGAATGGTCGCTTCCAAGGTCGTGCGGGCGCCGGCCTCGATGGTGGCGACCTTGGCGAACGGGACGTACCCTTCGCCGGGGCTCCGTATTTCGACGAGGTGCTCTCCTTCGGTCAGACCATCAACGACCAGCGGGGTGGCGCCGCGCTTCTGACCGTCGATGTACACCGGGATGCCGGTGACGTCGGCAGTGACCAGCAGTGAGCCGGTTGGGGTGTCTTGGGGTTGCAGGGTGACCGAAATCGTCTCGACTTGGCCGCTCGTGAGGGTCACCCACTTCGAGAACGTGACGAAACCGCGTTTGCCGACCTGGACGAGGTGTCGCCCGGGCGGCAGCGTTTGGCGCAGCGGGACGTTGCCTGAAGGTTGTCCGTCGAGGCGGATCGAGGCGCCGTCGGTGGCCTCATCGCCCGCGGTGATCACGATGACACCCGGCTGCGCGTCTTCTGGGTCTGGTGCTTGCGCGTGGACGGCGGCCGCCGCGAAGGCAGCCCACACCGTGACGAAGACCATCACGATCCGCGCCATCCCGCTCACCCTAAGCCACCGTTGCATAAACCCTCGGACGTGTGCGGTTGTGGCCGATTCACCGGCACGCGCACCCCTCCGGTGTTTACCCTCAGCCTGCGCGCACGCTAAGAAAGTGACCGAACACTTCGCAGCTGCCTCCGATGAGGCGAGAATTTTCGAGCTCAAGGGTCACGGCGCAACGAACAATGCTTCGAAGGGATCCGGGTCTTCAGGCGCCTCGACCGCGACGCCCAGCGGGGGCAAAGCGCGCGCCAGTGGCAGTGGCTCGCCGGCCTGTCGGAAGTCGAAGGCGTCGATCTCGGCGAGGCCATAGTCCAGGGCTTCGGGGCCAATGCGCTCGCGATTCGACATGTGCTCGAGCAGACGGGTCATCTTCCCGCGCATCCCACGCGTCAGCGCGTCTCGCTCATAAGAGACGTGGTAGCGCTTGGGCGAGGGCAGGATGCACGCAAGGAACGCGGCCTCGGCCGGGCTCAGTGCATCGGGTGTGCGCCCGAAGTAGTACGCTGCTCCGTTGCGGAGCCCGTAGATCGCGGGCCCGTACTCGATCACGTTCACGTAGAGTTCGAGGATCTCGTCCTTGTTGAGCGCGTTCTCGAGCCACCAGGTGAGAATGACCTCCTGCACCTTGCGGGCGATCGTTTTCTCTCGCTTGAGGTAGAGGTTCTTGGCCAGCTGCATGGAGATCGTACTGGCGCCGACGACGTAGCGGCCTTCCTTCAGATTGCGCACCAGGGCGTCTCGGATGGCCCACGGTGCAAACCCACCGTGATCGTAGAAGCGGGCATCCTCGTGACTGAGAACGGCTTCGACGAGGAACGGGCTGACCTCTTCGAACGGTACCCAGTTCTCGGTCTCCGGGCCAGTGACCATTTGGAAGGTGGTCTCGTCGGGCTCGACCACGGTGTGGCGAAAGGGCTCCTGAAACCGTTCAACGCGGACCCAGCGTGGCGCGCGGACGAACTCGCAGAGATCCCGGACCCGCATGGAGAGCTCCGTCGCATCGAGGTCACGCGAATCGACAACCAAGTGACCCATGCCTCCCCAGGTTCCCTTCCACGAGAAACCCGCGAGGGGGCCGAACACGTCTTTCGGGATGGCGCTGATCACATCGTTGCATGGCGTCGGGGGCATTCTCGCGGTGAGGTCGACCCGATAGTGCTCGTGCGTCCGCTCGAGCTCTCCTTCGACGAGGACCCGGGCGGCGCCAGTGCGGAGCTGGGCCTCCTCGATACCGAGGCGTCGTTCGGCCGGATACCAGACGCCCTTCCCCCGGACGCTCGCGCTGAGCGACTCGATCGGGTTGGGGGCCAAGCGCTCTGAGAACAGTGACGCGTTGCGAAGCGCGACGACGCCATCGAGGTGAATCTCGCCGGTTTGGTCGGCTTCGAGGGCAAGTTCGGCCGTGACCACCCCTTCCTCAGGGTTGTAGAGGGGGACCTCCGGGACCAGAGGCGCCAGCAACGCGAGCGACACACCACGGATGGTGACGTTGCCCTCGGCACGCGCCTGCATGGGCTGGAGCTTGAGATCGACATTGACCTCACCGGAGTTCGAGGTGCGGCCAGTGGTTCGCATCCGAAACCAGCCCTCTCCGAGTCCCTTCAAGGCAAAGGTGAGATCCTCGACGCGCTCGACGTGCCCGCCTGGGGTACGGCTTTCGACGTCGAGATCGGAGACCGTGACGGTTCCATTCGGGCTGAGGCGCGACAGAAACGCGCGACGATCCGGGATCGAGTCGCCGACAGGCGCATCTTGCGGTGCGGGGTCTTGCGGTGCGGGGTCGGCGTCAGGAACGTTCCGCGAATTGCGTGCCTCGATCACGACGCGCGCGGCCTCGCGCAGCCGGAGCGCCAGGGGTTCGTCACCTTCGACCGCGGTTCCCAACCAACGCACGCTGCCTTGCTCGACCGCCAAGGTCTCGAGTGCCCAGCTTCCATCGCTGCGAACGAGTTCGCCCCGCACAGGGCCAACCCGGGCGTGGTCTCCGCCGGCATCGCCGACAAGCGACTTCGCGACCGAACCTGTAACGTGGTTTCCCTCTTTGCGGAGTTCGAGATCGCTCATGCGAACCAAGGGGCCATGCGCGTCCCGAACCTCGAGGACCATGTCGCTCACGACGTATGTACGCCCGGCCCCGGCATCGGCCGAGGACGAGGGCTTGGCTGAGCCGGGAGGTGCAAGGGTAGACAAGAGTTGGCGCAGTGACGCATCGGTGTCGGCTTGGCTGAGGTCGACGGAGACTTGCACCGTTTCGGCGCGGACGGCGCGAACGGCGCGGGCGCCTTTCCAGAGGGCAGACAGTAGTGACGCTTCGGCGTGAACCGTGTCGATCTGGACGGAGAGCGTCCCGTTCTCGTCGCGAAGTCGAACGCCGTCGAGTGTAACGGCGCCGAGGCCGATGTCCGCGTCGTCGATCTCCGCGGTCACCGGAAGACGTGACTCGATGAGTCGGGCGATCCGGGCGGGAGCCCGTCGGACACCCACGAACCACATCGAGCCGAGGGCCAGACCCAACGCGGCTGCGCCGAACGCCCATGCGCGCCTGTCGGTGAACACCCGCCGCATTCGGCAACGATTATGCCGCTTCTCAAACCGGAAGCCTAATAAAGCTTGGTGCTGTCGATCTGGATGGTGACGGGGCCATCGCCCGACGATTCGACGCGCATCGTCGCTCGAAATTGGCCGGTTTCAACGGGGAGGCCTCTGGCTCGCAGGCCCTCGACGACCTCTAGGTATTGTTGTTCGGCGGGTTCGGGAGGCGCCGCGTCTTCGAAGGAGGGTCGCCGTCCGCGTCGGACGTCGCCGAACAAGGTGAACTGCGAGACGACGAGCACGGCACCTTCGACCTCGACGACCGATAGCGACATGCGCCCGTCGTCGTTTGGGAAGATGCGCAGGCCCGCGATCTTGTCGACCATGTAGCGAACGTCATGCGAGGTGTCCTCTTTGCCGGCGGCGAGATAGACCAAGAGTCCACGCTCGATGGCACCGACGACTTTCCCGCCGACAACGACTCTCGCGTCGTGAACGCGCTGCACGACTGCACGCATCGTCGCGGCGTAGCACGCGGACAATCGTCTTGCCCGACCGAAGTGATGGCGAATACTCCTCGCGATGAAACCAGTCGTGGGGCTAACGGGGGGTATTGCCTGCGGGAAGACCACCGTAGCGAGCATGTTTGGGGAGCTCGGCATCCCCGTGATCGACGCGGACGATTTAGCACGCGAAGTCGTGGAGCCCGGGACGCCGGGCCTTGCGCGCGTCGTCGCCGAGTTCGGTGAGCAAGTTCTCGATGGCGCGGGTCAACTGGACCGCAAACGCCTCGCCGATGTGGTGTTCGACGACGATGATGCGAGAAAGAGACTCAACGCAATCTTGCATCCCCTGATCGGTGCTGCAGGGGCGACACACATCGCAGAGCTCCAGACGCACCCTGCTCCGTACATTCTCTATGAGGCCGCACTTTTGGTCGAAACGGGCTCCTACAAAGCGTTTGGGGCGTTGGTCGTCGTGAGCGCCGACCCTCGCGTCCAGAAAGAACGCTTGGTGAAGCGAGACGGGCTCTCGGACGAAGAGGCCGACGCGAGGATCGCCTCACAGCTGCCTTTGTCGGAGAAGGAGGCGGTAGCCGACTACGTGGTGGCGAACGACGGTGTGCTGGCAGACACGCAAGCGCGGGTCTCGGAAGTGCATGCCGCGCTGGTCGCCCGCTTCGAGGCGCAAGAACGATGATAGAGCGTGCGAAAACGAATGTCTTGGTCACCGGGTTCCCTGGACGTCAGCTCGCTACGCACATCGTTCGAGGGTTGAGCCATGATCCGAACGTCTCGCTTTGGTGCCTCACCACCGCCTCCCAAGAGGAGCGCGCTCGCGAGCTGTTGGCGTCGATGGAGACGACGGCTGGCGGGGGCGCAACGCTTCTCGTGGGCGATCCGCGGGCCCTCGACCTTGGCCTTAGTGGTGAAGAGTTCCGGAGTCTCACCGCCGACCTCCATGTGATTCACCACGGCGCGTGCATCACGGATCCCGCAGGCACCAAAGAGGAAGGTGTTGGCAACATCAAAGCGTCAGCGGAGATTCTCGAAGTCGCCGAGAATGCGCCCTCAGTACGACGTCTGGTGTGTTGGTCGAGTGCGATCGTCTCCGGGAACCGAGAGGGCTTCGTCATGGAAGGGGATCTCCGCGACACCGACGGCTTCCGAAACCCCATTGAGGAGTCGCTCTATCAAGTGGAGCGAATGATGCAGGAGTCCATGGAGGAGTTCCCGATCGTGGTCGTTCGGCCCGCGTTGTTGGTCGGAGACTCCGTCACCGGTGAAACCGAGGAACTCAACGGGATCTATTTGCTCATACGCTTTCTCTTGAGCGCACCCGAGGACTACCGCTTGCCAAGCCCGTCTCGAAGCGGTGTTCGCATCAGCGCCGTGCCAGTCGACTACGCGGCCAAAGCGGGCCTGCAGATCGCGGCGGACGAGAGATCGGTTGGACGCACCTTTCACGTCGTGGATCCCAAACCGATCACCGTCCAGCATGCGCTGCACCTGTTCGCCGAAGCCACCGGTCGCCCGCTTCCACGGGAACACGATCCACTCAATCTCGCGACCGCCCTCCTTCGCGCCCCGGGCCTCCAGCGCTTCACACACGCCACCCGCGCCTTCCTCGACCACCTCAAGACCGACGTCATCTACGACGATCGCAACGCGCGCGAGCTCCTCACCGACACCGGCATCGCCTGCCCCCCGCTAGAAGACTACGTAGACCTCATGGTCCGCCACGCCCAGCAATAACGGGGCACCCTAGGATTCGAAGGCTTGGATGCGGGTGCGGAGTTGGTCGGGGATGGGGGTGGTTTCTCGGGTGGTGGGGTCGACGCAGACGCTGGTGACCGAGGCCTTGGCGAGGGTGTTGCCTTGGTCGTCGCGGACGGTGAACTCGGTTGTGATGCTCGTGCGACCGAGGCGGGTCACATGGGTTTCGATCTTGACCTCGTCTTCGTAGAGCGCACTCCCGGAGTACTCGCACTGCGCGTTCACGTAATAGGTATCGACCCCGAGCTTGGCCAAGTCTTGGTAGGGGAACCCGATGTGCCGCATGTACGCACCCCAGGCCTCATCGCAGAACACGAGGTAGTTCGCGAAGTAGACGTGGCCTTGTGCATCGGTGTCGCGAAAGCGAACGTGCATTCTGTAGATGTGGGGATCGGGCATGGCCGTAGTCTAGTGCCGATCGATCCCGTCACCCAGCCGGCGGGCGTTCGAAGATCCCGGCGAGTTGCCTCGACCGCGCGACGAACTGGCCGTCCGGGGCCCACAGTGATGCATCGAAGCTGGTGTAGCCGTCACTCACGAAAGAACTCTCGGCGCGAAAATACCACCACTCGTCAAGTCGGCAGTCGGGGCGCGCCGTGAGCAGGTCCACGTTCCAAGTGATTGAGCTTCCAGGCACGGGCACGCGGAGCATCGTGAGTGCGGGTGAAGGCCACGCATCGATGAGGCCAAACATCGCTGCGTCGTCGACCGGCAGTGCGTCTTCCCGAAAACGAAACCAGCCTGCGATCGATGAAGACTCACTGCCGGAGAATGGATGGTTCCCTTCCGTGTAACGCGTCTCGAGCCATTGGGTGAAAGGCGGCATCAACCCGTCGATGTAGGGCAAGGAGCCGATGGACTCGACAGGAGTCGTCTCAGGACGCGGCGGGCCGGACACCGGTACGCTCGAATGTCGCGCGCGTGCGTAGGTGGTCGTGGCGAGCGCGCGGGTGGTGCCCTCCTGGATGAGCTTGGCCACCACGAAGCTTGCAGACTTGCCCTCTCGAATCACCTCCGTCTCGCACTCGAGGGCCCCTGCGACCACCGGACCGACGAACGTGATCGATGCCGAGCGGAGCTCGCGGTCATCCGGGACATGGTGTCGGGAGACCCGGACCATCCCTGCGCCGACCACCCCGCCGAAGACGGCTCGGCCTTGGCCCCAGGAGCCGTCGACATGTCCTGCGAACCGGTTCGAGTCGACGGGCGCCCAAGTGGTCGCTTCGAGAAATGACTGACGGGGCTGGGTCTTCCTGGCGGGCTCGGATGACGACATGAAGCTCTTTCTAGCGCCGCGCGTCGGCTCGTCACCGTGCAAAACCGCAGCCAAGCCCCTTTGTCGACGCGGGGTCGCTCGAGCGAGCCGGAGCGCGGCCCGCGATCGCCAGGGGCGCTTGCCCCGCGCACCGTTCCCTCCCACACCAGACCCCTATGCCGGACAACGAGCACGCGCGGATCTACCGCCTCGACTACGCCCCCCCAACCTTTTCGATCGACACCGTGGACCTGACGTTCTTACTGGACGAGACCCGAACGTCGGTGCGCGCGACGCTCGAGATCAGAAGACGCGAGGACGCCCCCGCCGACGCCACCGACCTGGTCCTCGACGGCGACGAGCTGGAGTTGACATCGATCGCGCTCGACGGCGCCGCCCTCGACGCTGCACGTTACGAGGCGACCCCGGAACGCCTCCTGGTCCGAGACGTGCCCGACCGTTTCAAGCTCGAAACTGAGGTCGCCATTCGGCCGAGCGCCAACACCAAGCTGATGGGGCTCTTCATGTCAGGCGGCTCGTTCTGCACGCAGTGCGAAGCCGAAGGGTTCCGCCGCATCACCTACTTCTTGGACCGACCCGACGTCATGGCGCGGTTCACGACCCGTATCGAAGCCGACCGCGCGCGCTTTCCGGTCTTGCTCTCAAACGGAAACCGCGTGGACGGAGGCGAGCTCCCTGACAACCGGCACTGGGTCACCTGGGAGGATCCATTCGCGAAACCGAGCTACCTCTTCGCGCTCGTGGCGGGCGAACTGTCGTGTCACCGGGGTTCCTACACGACCCGATCGGGTCGCGACGTGGCGCTCGAGATCTGGGTCGAGCCGCAGAACGCAGACAAATGCGAGCACGCGATGAACTCGCTCCGCGCGGCCATGAAATGGGACGAAGACACCTACGGCCTGGAGTACGACCTCGACATCTACATGATCGTCGCCGTCGACGACTTCAACATGGGCGCGATGGAGAACAAGGGCCTCAACGTCTTCAACTCCATGTACGTACTCGCCAAACCCACAACCGCCACGGATGACGACTACGAGGGCATCGAAGGCGTCGTCGCGCACGAGTACTTTCACAACTGGACCGGGAATCGTGTGACCTGTCGCGATTGGTTTCAGCTGACGCTCAAAGAGGGACTGACGGTCTACCGCGACCAGGAGTTCTCCGCGGACATGACGTCCCGACCCGTCCAGCGCATCAAGGACGTCAATCGACTTCGATCGGCCCAGTTCGCGGAAGACGCAGGTCCACTCGCGCATCCGATCCGACCGGAGTCGTACATCGAGATGAACAACTTCTACACCGCGACGGTCTACGAAAAGGGCGCCGAGGTCGTCCGCCTGTATGAGACCTTCCTCGGAAAGGCCGGGTTCCGACAAGGGCTCCGCAACTACCTGAGCAAGCACGATGGGTCCGCGGTCACCTGTGATGATTTTCGGATCGCGATGGGTGAGGCGAACGACACCGACTTCACGGATCTCGAACGGTGGTACTCCCAGGCGGGCACGCCCGTGGTTCGCGGGCAGGGAACCTGGAACGAGGTCGACCGCCGCTACACGCTCGCCCTGTCGCAGTCGCAGCGCGCGGCCGGTCAGGAATCCACGCCCGAGCCCCTTCCCATCCCCATCCGCGTGGGCCTCCTGGGAACCAGCGGCGACGAGCTTCCGGGCACCGCCCAAACGCTCGTGCTCCGCGATCGCGAGGCCTCCTTCGCCTTCGAAGACGTCCAGGAGCGACCGGTGCTGTCGATCGGCCGAGGCTTCTCGGCACCGATCAAGCTCGAAGTCGAGCGGACCCATGAGGAGCTCGCTTTTTTGCTCGCAAACGACACCGACGCGTTCAGCCGCTGGGAAGCCGGGCAAGTGTTGGGAGAGAGGGTCCTGCTCGATCTCGTCGGCAGAGTCGGGGGCGAAGAGCCGCTCGCGCTCGATCCAAGTCTCACCGACGCCTTCGCGGCAGTCCTCGACGACGACGCGCTCGACGGTTCCATCAAGAGCCTGACGGTGACCCTTCCGTCCGAAGAAAGGCTCGCGCAAGCGATCGACTCGGTCGACCCGGAGGCCGTCCACCGGGCCCGACGCTTCGCCGTGCGTGCCCTGGCGGCGGCCCTCCAGGACAAGTGGATGCAGTTGTACCAACGGCACTCGCAAGGGCACGACACGATCGACAAGCCCGAAGTCGACCGACGGCGACTCAAGAACCGAGCGCTTCGGTACTTGGCCGCGCTCGAGACGAACGAGACGACCGCGCTCGCCAAGCAGCAGTTCGATGCGGCAACCACGATGACGGAGTACGAAGGCGCGTTCGCCGCCTTGCTCGACACGCCAACGCCCGAAGCGGACGACGCGATCGCAGCGTTCTACGCGCGCTGGAAAGGGGAACGGCTGGTCTTGGACAAGTGGTTTCGGATGCAGGCCATGTCGACCGCCGCGGGCTCGTTCGAACGAGTGATCGCACTGGCCGAGCACCCAGACTTCAACCTCACCAATCCGAACCGTGTGCGGTCCCTTGTATACGCATTCGCAGCGGGGAACCCCATTGGCTTTCACCGCCTCGATGGCGCGGGCTACGAGTTCGTGGCGGACCACGTCCTTCGCCTGGACGGGATCAACCCCCAGGTGGCGTCGCGCATCGTGTCGAGCTTCAACCAGTGGAAGCGTTACGACCCACCGAGGCAGGAACTGATGCGGGCCACGCTCGAACGCATCTCGAAAGAGCCGACGTTGTCGAAAGACGTCGCCGAGATCGTAGGCCAGGCACTCCGCTGACGCCTAGGGCTTGCCCAGGATCTCCTGCACACGCGTGAGTAGCGCGCGCGAATACAGACGACCGACGAGGGACTCGCGAGCCTCGAGATTGGCCGCCTCCCAAGCCTGCTGGTAGCGCCAAAGATTGACACCCTTGAGCCGCTTCGTGAGCGCCTTGTACGCCTCTTCATCGAGCTTGCGCCCCGCCTGCCGAAACTCAGAAGCAGAATCGCGCGCGCTCTGCACGATGTAGTCGCGTGCCGCTTGCGGCAGCGCAGCCAGTTTGTCGGAGCGGATCACGTACGCCCCGACGACGATGCCGCCCGCCTGCTTGCTCATCGTCTTGAGGCGTGTGAACCACTGAAACCCGAGGACGCCGATCGAAGAAGCGATCACGGTGTCGATCATACCGGTCTGCAACGCGCCATACACCTCAGGCAGCGCAAGGCTGACCCCGTTCGCGCCGGCGGCCTCGATGAATGCGCGCATCGTCGGCGACCCACGCCACACCCAAGGACGGACGCGCTTCAGGTCCGAGGGTTGCTGAACCTTTTGTTGCGAGAAGATTCGAATGCGACCCGAGTCACCCCATGTGATGAGCTCGTAGCCGGCCTTGCGAAAAAGCTCACCGAACTCGGGGGCGAGCGCATCTCGCACTTCATCGAGCTCGGGGTAGCTGCCGATCAACCCGGGCGCCTGCAGCACCAAAACCTGCCGGACCAGTGCACCAAGCCCATGCGAGGTGAGTAAGGCACCGTCGAGCTGACCGGCTCGCATCTTTCGCACGACCGTCAGCTCATCCCCCGCGACACCGCCGAAGTACATCTTGAGCTCGACCTGCCCCTCGGTTCGCTTGCGCAGCTCTTCCCCGAGGTAGCGGAACGCTTGCCCAAGACCCGAGTCTCGGGGCGCCAGGGTTGCCAATCGCAACGATTGGACTTCGTCGGCGCGCGCCTCCGCGTTGAGTACGTCTCCGCTCGCCAGCAGCCCAAGGAGTGCAAGAACAACGACGTTTCGCATCGATAGGATAAACCACAGGGTCGGGTCAGGTTCAAGATCCCTCAGGGCGGCCGATTCTCCCCTACGCGCCCCGGCCTACCTGGGATATCCTTTGTGAAGGGGAGGTTCGAATGAGTCCTGATGAACACGTTGCTTACGCGGTCGCTGCTTGGGCCCGCTTCCATGCGGAGGTCTCAGACGACCTGCTGCGCGCACTCTCCGGGGCGTTTGCCCTCGTGGCCGCAGCCGATGGCGAGTTGGCGACGTCCGAGGTGGAAGCATTCGTGACCCTTTTGCGGAACCAGCAGTCCGTGTTCTCGAACCTCGACTTCGACGCGCTTGAAACGAGCTTCCGAGAGTTGACCGATGCACTTATCGCCAACCCGGAGGACGGGCGCCTTCGTGCCCTCGACTGCGTCGCAGGTGTTCGAGGCGACGCGACGAAGAGCGAACTCGTGCGGAGCGCCGCAGCCATTGCGCTCGCTGCAGACGGTCGCGCCCGGGCGCCCGAAGAGGCGGCTGTCCGAGAGATCACGCGCGTGCTCGGCCTCGAGAACCTGTGAGTGCGGCGGAGCGACGCTCAATCGCAGTAGGCGTCGTAGTGCGGAACCGACGGGGAGCGCTGGGCAAGCTCGGCCCACTCTTCCACCGCGGGATGGGCCCACATGTGTGAAGCCCATGCTTGAACGGGTTCCGGCAAGGCAACCCCATAGGTTCGAAAGCGGCTGAGCACCGGCATGTACATGCAGTCAGCGATGCCAAACCCACCGAAGAGGAACGCGCCTGGCGATGTCGTCAGCGAGGCGTTCCAAATGTCGAAGATGCGATCGATCTCGCGCTGAGTGTCGGCACTTGGTTCGAATGCCGAAGCGCGGCCCCGGCAGTTCATCGGCATCTCGCCCCTGACGTTCAGGAAACCCGCGCTCATCTCGGCACTGATGGCGCGGGCGCGTGCCCGGAGCTGGATGTCGTCCGGCCACAACCCGGCCGCCGGATATCGTTCGGCGACGTACTCGCAGATCGCAAGCGACTCGTGGATGCTCAACTGATCGTCGACCAGAATCGGGACCTTTCCCGCACCAGAGAATCGCAGGATCTGCTCTCGGTAGTCGGGCTCTACGAACAAGGCGATCTCATGCGTCTTGAAGTCGGCCCCGGCATGCTTGAGCGCGAGCCAAGGTCTGAGTGACCACGAAGAGTAGTTCAACGGGCCTACGACGAGCCTCATCATCGGCGGTGGCCTACCACAGCAGGTCGTGGGCCGCGACCACCAAGCCCACCCGCGAACGCGTTGCGTGGTGGGTGCTAAGGTCTACCGATGCGATGGATCTGGATTGCGTTGGGCTGTCTGGTCGGTTGCGGGAGCAGTGGTGCGCCTGAGGTCGGGGTCGATGCTGGCGCCGGCGGCGTCGGTGGGGAGCCCGTGCGGGCGGCGCCAGAAGACTCATGCGAGGCGTTCTGCGGAACGAGTTGTCCGAGTGTGTTCGGGATCAGCCTGAGTATCTTCAACTTCAGTGACTGCGTGATCCAGTGCCGGGAGACGCAACTCGGAAACGATGGCTGCGGCGACGTCGCCCAGGCGTTCATCGAGTGCCTCGAGGAGGCAGGGTGCAGCGAGTCGCGCGCCGCCGCCGAATGCGACAGTGAGGAAGCGGTGCTCACCGAATGCAACGTCGAGAGCCGGTAGACGGAGTCGACCTGGCTAGAAACACCCTTCTGGAGAAAGCGACAGCTGCTCGGTCGTGCCGTCCTCCGTGGTGCAAGTACAGGAGAATGGTTGATTGGATGTTTGGCACGAATCCGACGCGCTTGCCTCGTGTCATCTTTGTGATCGCGCATTGTTCAGCGTTCCGGTACAAAGATGCGCACTGTTGGCCATGCCGAAGCTCTATGGATGGACGCCCCCGACCCGACCGGCGTGGGTCGAGCACCTCAACGCGATGGGAGAGGCACTGGGCGACGCGGACGCCCTCATCCCGATCCACGCCGAAGAGATGATCGCCTCGGCATGTGCGAGTACTGGGTTGTCTGACTTCGGTCCGCCCTCGTGGCGCGCGCACTACGACGTGCTGGTGAAGTCGATCCAGACCGAAGCCCGGCTCACGCCAGCGGGGCGATTGCTCACGCGCTCCGAGCTGATGCGCAGCCTGCGAAACCGCCTCTTCGTCGAAGAGTATCTGGGAACGCACCCCGAGGCTCTCGAGACCCCGGTCACGGCGCCGATCGTCGTTTGCGGTTACGGCCGAAGTGGGACGTCGATTACGCATGAGCTCCTCGCGCTCGACCCCGCGCTGCGTGCGCCGATGGCCTGGGAGCTCTTCAACGTGTCGCCCTTGCAAGACGCGGTGGGCGCGCGCCGGCAGGATCGGATCCGATATGCCAATGGCGAGCAGCTCTATTACGAGGACGTCGTTCCAGAGTTCAAGACCATGCACGAGAACGGCGCCGAGCTGCCGGTCGAATGCTTGATGTTCCAGATGCACGAGTTCTTGAGCGCGCAGTACTTTGGGACCCTGGACGTCCCCAGCTACATGATGCACACGATGGCGGCTGATCGAACCTCCGCCTACGAGTACGAGTACCGAATGCTGCAGGTGATGCAGCACCAACGGCCCGGCACTCGCTGGGTACTCAAGGGGCCGACCCATCAGGAGAGGCTCGAGGTCCTGTTCTCCGTCTTTCCAGACGCATCGGTGGTCCATCTCCACCGCGACCCGCGCAAAATGATCCCGTCGAGCTACTCGTTGATGGGTACTCTACGGTTCATGCGAAGCGATCACGTGGATCTCTCGGCGCTCGAGTTCATGCCGATGAGCATGCAGATGACGTTCGACAAAGGGATGCAGCAAAGGGCCGACGGGACCGTGCCAACGAAACAGATCTGCGACTTGCTCTACGCGGACCTGGTCCGGGACCCGGCCGAAGCACTCAGCCGCTGCTACGCGAAGCTCGCCCTTCCCTTCTCAAACGAGCGGGCCGGGGCGATCACCCGGTACCTCGAGGAGAAGCCCAAGGGCAAGCACGGGGCTCACGAGTACACGCCCGAGGAGTTCGGGCTCGACGGCGGGGCTCTCGGCGCGATGTTCTCCCGCTATCAGGCGCACTATGGGGTTCCAGACGAGGTCACATCGTGACGGACGACGATTGCGACGACAAAGGCGCCGTGACCCTTGCCACCGAGTGGGCGGCGTTTTGCGAGCGAATGAAGGCGCTCGGTCAACGCATGATGTCGGAGGACTTTCCTCAAGACCCCGAGGACCAGGCCGAAGGTATTCGGCACCTGTCGCGGATGGTGACCCTCGGGCTCAACCTCTTCGTCGAATATGACGACCCCGAGTTTCCGAGGTTCCTGCGGCACAACGACGACATCAGCCAGTGGGGTGGAAACAACCCCGACAACACCTATCTGTACGCGCGGATCGACGCCAGAAGCACATACCGGCTCTACGGCAACGCGAGCACAACTTCGGGCTTCATCATTTCGCTCCGCGACGGGTTCATGCACGAAGGCGACGAGGGCGTCGCCGACTTGTCGTCAGACGACATCACCACCGACGCCGATGGCAACTTCGAAGTCATCCTGAGCGCCGAAGAGCATCCCAACAACTGGATGCCGATGCTGCCGAACGCGACACAGGTGGGGATCCGCACGTACTTCGATGATTGGGCCACGCAAACGCCACCGGTCTTTCACATCGTCAAGGTCGGCCACGAAGGAAGATCACCCGCGAGACTTGATGCAGGCACGCTCGCACGTAGCTTCGACCGCGCCGCACAATGGATCGAGTCCAACCTCGTCTATTGGAACGACTGGCTGAAGCTGCGCCTCCCGTTCCTGCCGGTCAACGCGATCTCGCCCCCGATGAAAGTGGCGGGCGGCTCGAACGAAGTGATCACCTACGCGGGAGGCCGACTCGAACTGGAACAGAACGACGCGCTGGTACTGACGGTCGAGCCGATTCGAGCCGACTACATCGGCCTCGTTTACTACACGCAGGCATGGTTCGAGACCGGCGACCTGGCGAACCGGACGACGAGCCTCAACCAAGGGCAGCTGCACATCGATGGGGACGGTAGGATCCGGATCGTCGTTTCTCCGACCGACCCACGCCACACGAACTGGCTCGACACGGAGGGCCGAGGCCATGGCCTTCTGGTCATGCGGACCCTCAACGGAGACGCACTGCCGACGGTGTCGGCAGCGTGTTTCAAGCATTCAGAGCTTCGAACGGCGCTCCCAGCCGACACAGTATGGATCTCGCCAGCGGCGCGACGCGACCAGGTGATCCGGCGCCGCGAACACATCGAGAGCCGCTTCCACCGGTGAGGCCTAGAACCCAAACGGGAAAGAGCGATTCGTCCTTTGGGATGCATTCACGATCCCGATCGTGACGACGCACGTGAGGTCGCTCACCCGGATGATCTCTACCCTGGGATCGCGTTGCTGCGACTGTTATCGTCGTAGACGCGGTGCCTGAGGGCCCGCTCCCCCCCTCTCCTCGAATGAAACCAACCCACCCTCACTCGCTCGGCCTGGCCGGGCTAGGCATCCTATTCTGTTGGGTCGCCGCGCTGTCCCTCGTCGCCGGTCCGGTGTCCGCCCAAGGGCCCGAAGTCGTCGGTGAGTGGACCCCAGTCATCGCGTGGCCTCACATCCCTGTATCGGCTGCCAACCTGCCCGACGGGCGCATCGTCACATGGTCGGCCAGTCGAGAAACGGCGTTCCCCAACAACGGCGAGTTCTTCACGCATTCGGCGGTGTACGACCCGGTGTCAGGCGACTTCACCACAACCAATAACCCACACAACGACGTGTTCTGTGCAGGAATCTCGTTGATGGAGGACGGCGCGGTGATGGTCTCCGGGGGGAGGCAGGTCAATCGGCGTACCGCGGCGTTCGATCCCCAAACACTGGTGTGGTCACGACGATCCGACATGGGGTTCCCTCGCTGGTACGGGACGCAACTGACCCTGGCGAACGACGAAGTCATGTCCGTGTTCGCTCAGGGCGCCGGTCCCGTGGTCGAACGCTACGCGCTCCCGGTGGATCGCTGGACGCCGCTCCCCGGTATGGAGATGACCACCGCGGCGAGCGAGCAGGCGGCGACGAACTCGGGCGGTGCCAACAACGGTGGAACGAACTCGCAATGGTGGTCGTTCCTCCACGTCGCACCAGACGGGCGCGTGTTCCACTCAGGTCCCTGGCCGACCATGCACTGGTACGATCCGGTCGGCTCGGGCGATATCGAACCTGCGGGTTCTCGGCTCGGCGGAGATCAAACGCGCGCGTTCGGCACTGCGACGATGTACGACGTCGGCAAGGTCCTCGTCATCGGGGGTCAGGATCGAAAGGCGCCCGAGGCATCCTCTAGGGAGGCCATCACGATCGACATCACCGGTGCTGCGCCGATCGTCACGCGTGCCGCCGACATGGCCTACAAGCGAACCAACCACGACACCGTGCTCCTGCCCGACGGTCGGGTGATGGTGATCGGCGGCAACGAGAACGCCAAGCTCTTCAACGACCAAACGAGCGTGTTCGAGCCTGAGGTCTGGGACCCGGCCACCGACGAGTGGACGCCGATGGCGTCGCACAGCATCCCCAGGAACTACCATTCGATTGGGTTGTTGTTGAAGGACGGACGCGTGATCTCGGGGGGCGGCGGCCTGTGCGGAAACTGCGCAGCCAACCATCAAGACGCGGAGATTTTCTCCCCTCCGTACCTATTCACGGCTGGAGGGGCACCTGCAGTTCGTCCTGTGATCTCCGCGAGCGCTCCGAGTGCGCGCGCAGGGGACGATCACCCAGTGACGGCGACCCCCGGTGTGCAGGCGTTCAACTTGATCCGCCTCTCGGGAGTGACCCACTCGATCAACACCGACGCCCGCTTCGTCCCGGTGGAATTCGCCGAAGACACCCCCGGGGAGTACACGCTCTTCCTCCACGACAATCCCAACGTACTGTTGCCGGGCTACTACTGGCTCTTTGCGATCGACGCGCAGGGTGTGCCCTCCGTGGGTGAGACGGTCCAGATCGTCCGAGACGTGGTGCCGCCCGAGACCCCAATCAGCTACGAGGTCTTTCACGGGACGTGGACGGCGCTACCCGACATGGACGCGTTGACACCCGAAGCCACAGGCGCGACCGACGACTTCACGCTGCAAGTACGGCTGCGGGACAACGATTACGCGTTGCGATTCACCGCGCGGTTCTTCGTGGACACCGACGGCGACTACA